>DASYWD010000122.1 GCA_035936415.1 Longimicrobiaceae bacterium | reverse complement strand
GTCGGGGGCGACTCCCCGGCGTACTGGCCGGGGGGCGCGCGGGCGCACCAGGCGGAGCGGCTGGCGCGCGCCGTGGTGGAGCGCGACGCGCCCGGCGGGGTGATCCTGGCCGGGGACTTCAACACGCCGCTGGGGGAGCGCGACCCCGCCTACCGGGCGCTGCTGGGCGCCGGGCTCGTCCCCGCGGAGCGGCGGTGGCCGTGGACGCACACGAGCCACGGGCTCCTGCGCCTGCTCCTGGACCACGTGCTGTACCATCCGGGCGGGGGACGGATCCGGTCCGTGGAGGTCACGCGCCTCGACGAGAGCGCGCGGGACCGGGGCGCGGCCGTCTTCGGCTCGGACCACCACCCGCTCCTCGCCCGCGTGACGCTGGGCGAGAGCTGACCAGGACCGCTCGGACCGGGACGGAACGGAATGCAGCAGCTCATCGGCCATCCCTGGTGGCTCCTCCTCCTCGCCACCCTCGGCGCGGTGGCCGTCGTCTCCGTCATCATCAGCCTCTTCTTCTCCCTGGGCCGCCGGCCGCGGGAGATCTGGGTGAGCCAGGCCCCCGCCGTGGACACCCGGGACTTCCTGGCGGGGATCTCGGGGACGGTGAACGCACCGCTGCAGGAGGGGGGCTTCGCGCGCCTGCTCAACAACGGCGTGGAGATCTTCCCGGCCATGCTGGAGGCGTTCGAGCGGGCCGAGCGGAGCATCAACTTCATGGTGTACATCTGGGAGCCGGGGCGGGTGAGCGACCGTATGTTCGACGTGCTCGCCCGCAAGGCGGAGCAGGGAGTGGAGGTGCGGCTGCTCCTGGACGGGATGGGCGGGATCCGGGCGCCGGACGAAGGGATCCGGCGGCTGCGCGAGGCGGGCGGGCAGGTGCACTACTTCCGGGCGCTGCGGCTCGGGAAGCTCACCCGCTTCCACAAGCGCAACCACCGCCGCGCAGTGGTGGTGGACGGCAAGGTGGGGTTCACCGGCGGGGCCGCGGTGGGCGACAAGTGGCTGGGCGACGCGGACGGCGAGGAGCAGTGGCGCGACATGATGGTGGAGGTGCGCGGGCTGGCCGCCGGCAACCTCCAGTCGGCGTTCACGCAGCTCTGGGCCTCCACCACCGGCGAGATCCTCATGGGGCCGGCCTTCTACCCCTCGCCCGGGGAGGCGGCGGAAGCCTCCGGAGAGCGCCTCTCGCGGCACGTGAACGTGATCTCCTCTCCCGCGGACGAGGCGCACCCCCTGCGCAAGTTCTTCTTCCTGTCCTTCCGCTGCGCGCGGGAGCGCATCTACCTCACCAGCCCCTACTTCGTCCCGGACGACGAGACGCGCGAGGTGCTCGCCGACCGGGCGCGCCGGGGCGTGGACGTGCGCGTCCTCCTCCCGGACGAGCACACCGACGCGTGGCCCATCCGCATGGCGAGCCACTCGTACTACCAGCCGCTGCTGGACGCCGGGGTGCGCATCTACGAGTACCAGGGGAGGATGATGCACTCCAAGGCGCTGGTGGTGGACGGGAGGTGGGTGGTGGTGGGCTCCGCGAACATGGACATCCGCTCCAAGGAGCTGAACCTGGAGAACGTGATCGGCATCCTGGACCGCGAGTTCGGCGCGCAGATGGAGCGCACCTTCCTGGACGACCTGCAGCACGCCCGCGAGATCACCGCGGAGGCGTGGCCGCGCCGGGGCGTTCTCCCCCGGATCGGCGAGCGCTTCTGGGTCCTCTTCGCCGAGCAGTACTGACGGTCAGGCCTCCCCCGGAGCAGCCGTCTCCCGCGGTGCGGCCGGGAGCACCAGGGTGAAGGTGCTCCCCGCCCCCAGGGTGCTCTCCACCCGCAGCTCCCCTCCCATGCCGTGCGCCAGCTCCCGGCTGATGGCGAGGCCCAGCCCCACCCCCTGCTGGCTCTCGGCGCTCCCGAGCCGGTCCACCTGGACGAAGGGCTCGAACACCGCCTCCAGCTTCTCCGGCGGGATGCCGCGGCCGCTGTCCGCCACGCGGACGAGCACCTTGCCGCGCTCGGCGCCCGCGCTCACCCGGATCCACCCGCCCGGCTCGGTGAACTTCACCGCGTTGGAGAGGAGGTTGATGAGGATCTGCCGGATGCGGTCCGCGTCGCCGAGCGCGGTCAGTCCGGCCGGGGCGGGCTCGTGCTCGTACGAGAGGCCCTTCGCCCCCACCTGCGGCTGCACGATCCCCTCCAGCTCCGCGAGCAGCGTGGCCACGGGGACCGGCTCGCGGGCGATCTCGATCCGCCCCGCCTCGATCCGGGCGAAGTTGAGGATGTCGCTGATCAGGCCGAGCAGCACCCCCTGCGCGTGCTTGATCCGCCCCAGGTCCGCGCGCTGCGGGTCGGTGAGCGGACCGTGCACGCCCACGTCCAGCAGGTCCACGTAGCCGGCGATGGCGTTGAGCGGCGTGCGCAGCTCGTGGCTCATGGCGGAAAGGAACTCCGTCTTGGCCCGGTTCGCGGCCTCCGCGTCCTCTCGCGCGGCCCGCTCGGCGGCGTACAGCCGCGCGTTGTCCACGGCGAGGGCGGTCCGGCGCCCCAGCTCCTCCACCAGCGGCAGGTCGCCCGGCGTGAAGCGGCGCCCCGACTCGGCCATCACCAGCGAGAGCACGCCGAGGGTGCGCCCCCGCACCGAGAGCGGGACGGAGAGCGCGGAGCGGAAGCCCACGCTGCGCAGGAGCGCCAGGTGCTCGGCGTCCTGCGCTACGGCCTCCAGGAAGGCGTCGGGGATCTCGGTCACCAGCTCCGGCTCGCCGGTGCGGAGCACCCGGGCGGTGCCGTGCGGGGCGGCGGGGTCGATGGGGTAGCGGCGCAGCGCTTCGCGGGCGAACTCCACCCGGGCGGGGTCCGGGTGGTGCACCGCCGCCAGCTCGATCCTCCCGTCCGCGGCCGGCACCTCCACGAAGTACCAGTCGGCGAGCCGCGGCACCACCACCCGGGCCAGGTCGGCGAGCGTGGTTCCCAGCTCCATGGCGGAGCCGAGCACCGCGCCGGCCTCCGCCAGCACCTCCACGCGCGTGGCGTGGAGGTGGAGCTCCTCTGTCTGCGCCTCCAGCTCGGCGGCCTGCGCCTCCACCACCCCGCGGGCGTGCACCTGCTCGGTGACGTCCACGGCGAAGGTGAGGATGCCGTCCACCCGCCCCTGCGCGTCGCGGAGCGGCTGGGTGACGAAGTTGAGGAAGTTCTCCTCCAGCTGCCCGTCGCCGTCCAGGTCCGCGAGGACGCGCGCCTCGCTCTGCACGTGCGTCTCACCGGAGGCGTAGAGGGCGTCGCGCATCTCGAAGTAGCCCTGCCCCTCCAGCTCCGGGAGCGCCTCGCGCAGGGGCTTCCCCAGCAGCTCCCGGTCGCCCACCATCCTCCGGTAGGAGGGGTTCACCAGCTCGAACACGTGCTCCGGCCCGCGGGTGACGGAGATGAGCGCGGGCGCGTGCATGAAGATCTGCTGGAGCCGCGTGCGCTCGGCCTCCAGCTCGCCCAGGAGCCGCTCCCGCTCCCGGAGCAGCCGCTCGCGCTCCGCCGCCGCCGCGTTCTCTGCGGAGACGTCGCGCACCTCGATGATGGTGCCCACGGTGCACTCGCCGTCGCGGATGGGGCTGGCCGTGAACGCCACCGGGTAGAAGGACCCGTCCCGGTGCACGAACACCTCGGTCCCCTGCTCGCGGAGGTTCCGGGGGAACGCCTGGTCGATGGGGCACTCCTCCAGCGGGTAGGGCGTGCCGTCCGGGCGGGTGTGGTGGATGACGTCGTGGAGCGCCCTCCCCCGCACCTCGGCCATCGTGAAGCCGGTCAGCCGCTCCGCCGCGGGGTTCATGAAGGTGCACTGCTGGTGCTCGTCCATGATGAAGAGCGCCAGCGTGGCGTTGTTGGCGACCGTCTCCAGCTGCCGCCGGTAGAACTCGGCGCGGGAAGCGTCGTCCGCGCCCTCGGGCGGGCCGGAAACGGCAGGATCGTTCGAGGCTGGAAACAAGGCGGCTCCAGGGTCCGTGCGGGTGGATTCAACACCGGCAGAGGCAAGGATGCGGGCACGGCGCCCGAACCGCAATGCCCCGCACCGCCCGCACGGGCGGTGCGGGCATCGCGGGCGGGAGCGGCTGCCGGGGCGATCCCCGGAACGAATTCTGCAACGCCTCGCGCCTCCGCCGGGAACCAGGCGCGCCCTGGCGATTCCGTGCGCGCGCCGGCCCCGTGAACCGAGCCAGAGGAGCCCGCCGAGTGAGTGACGACCGGTTGTGGTACAAGGATGCCGTCTTCTACGAGCTGCACGTCAAGGCCTTCCAGGATTCGAACGCCGACGGGTCGGGGGACTTCCGGGGGCTGATCGAGCGCCTGGACTACGTCCGGGACCTGGGCGTGGACGCCATCTGGCTCCTCCCGTTCTACCCCTCGCCGCTCCGGGACGACGGCTACGACATCGCCGACTACTACGGGATCCACCCGCAGTACGGGAAGCTGGAGGACTTCCAGCGCTTCCTTGACGCCGCGCACGAGCGCGGGCTCCGGGTGATCGCGGACCTGGTGCTGAACCACACCTCCAGCGACCACCCCTGGTTCCAGCGGGCGCGCCGGGCCCCGAAGGGCTCCCCCGAGCGCGACTGGTACGTGTGGAGCGACACCGACGAGCCCTACCGGGACGCCCGCATCATCTTCACCGACACCGAGCCCTCCAACTGGACCTGGGACCCGGTGGCGCAGCAGTACTACTGGCACCGCTTCTTCGCCCACCAGCCGGACCTGAACTGGGACAACCCCGAGGTCAAGGAGGCCATGTTCGGGGTGATGGAGTACTGGCTGGAGCGCGGGCTGGACGGCTTCCGCGCCGACGCGGTGCCGTACCTGATCGAGCGCGAAGGGACCAACTGCGAGAACCTCCCGGAGACGCACGACATCCTCAAGGAGTTCCGCACCCGGATCGATTCGCGCTACCCGGGCCGCATCCTGCTGGCCGAGGCCAACCAGTGGCCGGACGACGTGCGCCCCTACTTCGGCGACGGCGACGAGTTCCACATGGCGTTCCACTTCCCGCTGATGCCGCGGATCTTCATGGCGGTGCGGCAGGGGATCCGGAAGCCCATCGTGGAGATCATCCAGCGCACCCCGGCCATCCCCGACGACTGCCAGTGGTGCATGTTCCTGCGCAACCACGACGAGCTCACCCTGGAGATGGTGACCGACGAGGAGCGCGACTACCTGTACGCCGAGTACGCGGCCGACGCGCGCATGCGGATCAACCTGGGGATCCGCCGCCGCCTGGCCCCGCTGATGGAGAACGACCGGCGCAAGATCGAGCTGCTGAACTCGATCCTCTTCACCATGCCGGGCTCTCCCATCATCTACTACGGCGACGAGCTGGGGATGGGCGACAACATCTGGCTGGGCGACCGGGACGGGGTGCGCACCCCCATGCAGTGGTCGCCGGACCGGAACGCTTCCTTCTCGCGCGCCGAGTCGGCGCGGCTGTACGCGCCCGTCATCAACGACTCCGTCTACGGCCACCAGGCCATCAACGTGGAGGCGCAGGAGAAGTCGCCCTTCTCGCTGCTGAACTGGATGAAGCGGCTGGTGCAGGTGCGGAAGCAGCACCACGCCTTCGGGCGCGGGAGCATCGAGTTCCTGCAGCCGGAGAACCAGCACGTTCTGGCCTACCTGCGCCAGCACGAGAACGACACCATCCTGGTGGTGAACAACCTTTCCGGCGCGGCGCAGGCGGTGCGGCTGGACCTCAGCCGCTTCTCCGGCTGCGTCCCGGTGGAGCTGCTGGGGCACACGGAGTTCCTCCCCATCGACGAGACGCCCTACGCGCTCACCCTGAGCCCCTACGGCTTCTTCTGGTTCGCCATCCGCACCCGCGCCTCCGACGAGGCCGAGCTGGACGAGACGGTGGTGCGCGAGTGGGCCGAGCAGGACACCCGGGTGCTGGAGAGCCGCGAGAGCGTGGCCGCGCTCGTGGGGGCCATCCCCAGCGAATGGCTTGCCGGGCAGCGCTGGTTCCGGGGGAAGGGGCGCGAGGTCGTCGCCGTAGAGCTGGAGGACCACGCGGTGGTGGCGCCCGAGCACGGGCCCCGCTGGATCATCGCGGTGGTGCAGGTGCGCTTCGCCGAGGGCGCGCCGGACAGCTACCTCCTCCCGCTCTCGCTCCGGCCCCCGCTGGAGCACGGCGCGTCCGCGGAGCCCATCGCCACCCTGGCGACGGAGAGCGGCGAGGTGCGGCTGTACGAGGCGCTGGTGGACCGCTACACCGCGCTGGCGCTGCTGCGCATCCTGCGCCAGGAGGAGGCGATCCCGTCCACCCGGGGGCGCTTCCGCGGCCACCGCGGCGAGCTGCTCACGCAGGACGCGGGGCGCCTCACCCCGGTGCGGCGGATGAGCGCGGAGCAGAGCAACACCTCCATCGTCTTCGGCGAGCGGCTCATCATGAAGCTGTTCCGCAAGCTGGAGGCGGGGGTCAACCCGGACCTGGAGGTGACCCGCTTCCTGGTGGAGCACGCCCGCTTCCGCGGCGTCCCCGAGCTGGCGGGGTGGCTGGACTACACCGGCGAAGGGGTGGCGACCGCCTCCGTGGCCGGGGTGTTCCGCTTCGTCCCCAACGCGGGCGACGCCTGGGCGTACACCCTGCGGGCGCTGAACCGCTACTTCGCCGCGGCCAGCCGGAGCGCCGCGGACCCCGCCACCCCCGCCGGGCAGGACGCCACCCGGCGGATGATGGGGGACTTCCACGCCGCCGCCCGCTCGCTCGGCCGGGTGACGGGCGAGCTGCACGCGGCGCTCGCCTCCGCCGGGGCCGAGCACCCGGACTTCCACCCGGAGCTGATCGGCGAGGAGGACGTACGGGAGTGGATCGACGCCTACCAGCGCGACGCCGCCGCCGTGCTGGACGAGGTGGCGCGCCGCCTGGAGTCCATCCCCGGCGTCTTCCCGGCGGGGAGCCACAACGAGCTGGCGGCGGTCGTCCGCGAGGGCGCCGACCTGCGCCACAGGGCCGACGACCTGCGCCTCCTCAACGAGGGGGGGCTCACCCGCACCCGCACCCACGGCGACTACCACCTGGGCCAGGTGCTCCGCGCCGCGGACCCGGAGGCGGCCGGGAGCGAGTGGTTCGTGATGGACTTCGAGGGCGAGCCCGCCCGTCCGCTCGCGGAGCGGCGCGCCAAGCACTCCCCGCTGCGCGACGTGGCCGGGATGCTCCGGTCGTTCGACTACGCGGTCCGCATGGCGTTCTCGGAGCAGGACACCAGCGACCTGCGGGTGCGCACCTCCCTGGAGGGGTGGGCGGAGGCGTGGCGCCGCATGGTGCGCAGCGTGTTCCTGGAAGGGTACGCCGAGGCGGCCCGGGGCGCGGGCTTCCTCCCGGACGACCCGGAGACGCTCCGCCGCGTGCTCGCCGTCTTCGAGCTGGAAAAGGCCGTCTACGAGCTCGGCTACGAGATGAACAACCGGCCGGCCTGGATCTGGGTGCCCCTCCGGGGGATCCGCAGCCTCCTGGGAGGCGGCGCGTGACGCCGCCGCTGGTCTACAACCTCTTCCAGCGGCTGGTGGGACCCACCAGCCGCTGGCCGGAGCACGCGGAGCGGGCGGCCGGCATGGGGTTCAACTGGCTCTACCTGAACCCGTGGCACTACCCCGGCTTCTCCGGGAGCCTGTACGCGGTCAAGGACTACGGCCGCCTCAACCCGCTCTTCCTCCCCGCGGGCGCCGACCCGGCGGACCTGGGGCCGCTGCGCGACGCGGTGGACCGCATCGCCGCGGTGGGCGTGCGCCCCATGATGGACCTGGTGGTGAACCACACGGCCAAGGACTCGCCGCTCATCGAGCAGCACCCGGACTGGTACCTCCGCGACGAGAGCGGCGAGGTGCAGAGCCCCTACGCCGTCGACCCGGACGACCCGGGGAAGGTGACCGTCTGGGGCGACCTGGCCGAGATCGACAACGAGCACTCCCCGGACCGCGAGCGGCTCTGGGACTACTGGGCCTCGCTGGTGCGCGACTCCCTGGAGCTGGGGTTCCACGGCTTCCGCTGCGACGCCGCCTACAAGGTGCCCGCGGCGCTCTGGCGGCGCCTGATCGACGAGGCGCGGCGGGTGCGCCCCGACGTACAGTTCTTCGCGGAAACGCTGGGGGCGCCGCTGGAGGACGTGGTCGCGCTCAAGGAGGCGGGGTTCGACTACTTCTTCAACTCCAGCAAGTGGTGGGACTTCAGCGAGCCGTGGGCGCTGGAGCAGCACGAGAAGCTCCGCGCCATCGCCCCCTCGGTGGCCTTCCCGGAGTCGCACGACACCACCCGGCTCGCGGCCGACACCGGCGCCGACGAGGCGGTGCAGCGGCAGCGCTACGCCTTCGCCGCGGCCTTCTCGGCGGGGGTGATGATGACGGTCGGCTACGAGTTCGGCTTCCGCAAGCAGGTCAACGTGGTGCACAGCATGCCCTCCGACTGGGAGCGCCGCCACTGGGACCTGCGCCCCTTCGTCGGGCGCGTGAACGGTCTCAAGCTCCGCCACCCCCTCCTGCAGGGCGAGGGCGTCCTCCGCGCCCGCGGCGGCCTGCGCGGCGACGTCCTGGTGCTGGAGCGCCGCGCCTCCGACCAGCCGGACGCCCCGCGCGGGTGGATCCTGGTGAACAAGGGGGAGGAGCCGCGCGAGGCGAGCCTGGCCGAAGCCGGCGGCGCGCAGCCGGGGTCCGGCCACCGACTCTTCCGCGTCTGCCGCGACGACGCCCCGGAGGAGGGCGAGGAGGTCCCCGCGTCCATCCGCCTGGAGCGGGCGGAGGTCGCGTACGTCCTCCCCGCGGCGTAGCCGGGAGGCCGTGGTGCCCGACTCCCGCACTTCGCACCTCGCACTTCGCACTCCCTCCGTCCATGCCTGAGCCCCTCTCGTCGTACCCCCGCTCCTCGGGCGTCCTGCTGCACCCCACCTCGCTCCCGGGGCGGGGGGTCGGCGGCGTGGGGGAGGATGCCTGCCGCTTCGTGGACTGGCTCGCCCAGGCCGGGCAGCGGCTCTGGCAGATCCTCCCGCTCGTGCCGGTCAACGAGGGCGGGTCGCCGTACAACGGCCTCTCCGCCATGGGCGGGAACCCGCTCCTGGTGAGCCCGGAGATGCTGGTGCGCGACGGGCTGCTGCGGGACGGGGACGTCGGCGGGGAGGACCTCCCGGCGGACCGGGTGGACTTTCCCCGCGCCATGGCCTGGAAGGACGCGCTCCTGCGCCGCGCGTGGATGGCGTTCCGTGCCGGGGCCGCGCTGGAGCTGCGGGGCGACTTCGACGACTTCCGCGCCCGCAACCTCGCCTGGCTGGAGGACTACGCCCTGTTTCGCGCCCTCCGCGCCGAGCACGGCGGCGCCGCCTGGTGCGACTGGGAGGAGGGGGTCCGCCTCCGCGAGCCGGACGCGCTCGCCCGCGCCGCGCACCGGCTGGAGGGCGAGGTGGAGCTGCACGAGTTCCGGCAGTGGATCTTCGACCGGCAGTGGAAGGCGCTCCGCGACCACGCGCACGGGCGCGGCGTCCGCATCGTGGGCGACATCCCCATCTTCGTGGCGTACGACAGCGCCGACGTCTGGGCTCACCCCGAGCTCTTCGAGCTGGACGAGCAGGGGCGCCCCACCGTGGTCTCCGGGGTGCCGCCGGACTACTTCAGCGCCACCGGGCAGCGCTGGGGCAACCCGCTCTACCGGTGGGACCGGATGCGCCGGAACGGCTTCCGCTGGTGGACCGAGCGCTTCCGCCGCACCCTGGAGATGGTGGACGTGGTGCGAATCGACCACTTCCGCGGCTTCGAGTCGTACTGGGAGATCGCCGCCGACGAGGAGACCGCCATCCACGGCGAGTGGCGGGCGGGCCCGGGGACGGAGCTGTTCGAGGCCGTCCGCCGCGAGCTGGGCGAGCTGCCGCTGATCGCGGAGGACCTGGGGCTCATCACCCCCGAGGTGGAGGAGCTGCGCGACGAGCTGGACCTCCCCGGGATGCGCGTCCTGCAGTTCGCCTTCGGCGAGGACGACGCCGAGAACCCGCACCTCCCCGGCAACTACCCGGAGAACTCCGTCGCCTACACCGGGACGCACGACAACGACACCACCCTGGGGTGGCTCCGGGGGGCGGGGGAGGAGGAGCGCACCCGCATCAGCCGCCTCGTGGCAGAGGGCGGGGAGGAGCCCGGGTGGGCCATGATCCGCCTGGTGATGGCGTCGCGCGCGAAATTTGCCGTCATCCCGCTGCAGGACCTGCTCGGCCTGGGGAGCGAGGGGCGGATGAACACCCCCGGCACCGGCGAGGGGAACTGGGCGTGGCGCTTCCGCGAGGGCGCGCTCACCCCCGACCTCGCCCGCCGCCTGCGCGACCTGGCCCGCGCCACCGGGCGCGCGAGGTAGCCCCGCCGCTGGAGCGGCCGGGGTCCTCCCGGCCGAGCACCCCTTACTCACCCGAGATCCGTCCATGAACGACACCGTTGCTCTGATCACCGGCGGCGCCGGGAACCTGGGGCGGGCCGTGACCCGGACCTTCCTGGAGAACGGCGCGCGGGTCGCAGTCCCCTTCTACAAGACCGACCAACCCGACGCCCTCGACGCGCTGCGGGGCGAGTTCGGCGACCGGCTCTTCCCCATCGCGCTGGACCTGACCACCGAGCGGGGCGCGTACGCAGCGGTCGAGCAGGTCCTGGAGTGGGGCGGCCGGCTGGACACCGTGGCGCACCTGGTGGGCGGATGGCGCGGGGGGATGCCGCTGGCCGAGACCCCCATCGAGGTGTGGGACCGGATGATGGACCTCAACCTCAAGTCGGCCTGGCTGGTGGCGCGCGCGGCGGTCCCCGCGATGGTCCGCGGCGGGGGCGGGTCGCTGGTGTTCGTCTCCTCGCGCGCGGCGCGGGCGGGGCGCACCGGGCACGGCGCCTACGCCGTCGCCAAGGCCGCCGTCATCACCCTGGCGGAGGTGCTCGCCGAGGAGCACCGCGCCGACGGGATCCGCGTCAACGCGGTGCTCCCCGGCACCGTGGACACGGAGGACAACCGCCGCGCGATGCCCGACGCCGACCACTCGGCCTGGACCGCGCCCGAGGAGATCGCCCGGGTCATCCACTTCCTGGCCTCCGACGCGGCGGCCGCCGTCAGCGGCGCGGCCGTCCCCGTCTACGGGCAGAGCTGACGACGCGCTGGAACGGACCTGGCCTCCCGCAGCGCGCGACGCAGGCGCGGCCCGTATCCTGCGCGCGCTCCGGTTCCACGCGGCTCTCGTGCCGGCACGGACCGCGTTCGGTCCCGTCACGGGGCCGTTTCTCGTCACCAGGAAAGGGAGGGGACCATGAAGAGATCCAGGCTGTGGATGCTCGCGCTGGCGCCGCTGGCGCTCACGGCGTGCGGAGGAGGCGAGGCGGACGCCGAGGCCGACCGCGAGGCCGTGCTCAAGGACACCTCCGCCGTGACCGTTTCGCCCGTGGAGGGCGCTGCCCCGGCGGACCCGGGGATGGCGATGGGCGGGGAAAACACGGTGCAGCTCAACCCCGTCGGCAACTCGGGGGTGAGCGGGCAGGCCATGCTCTCGGACATGAACGGCCAGACGCAGGTGAGGGTGACGCTGACCGGCGCCAAGGGGACGCACCAGGGGCACATCCACCAGGGCACCTGCGACTCTCCCGGCCCCCCAGTGGCGCCGCTGGAGCCGGTCGACGCCACGGGCGGATCGTCCTCCACCGCAACCGTGCAGGTCCCAATGTCGACGGTGATGAACGGGCAGCACATCATCGCCTACCACGAGGTGGGCGGGAACCCCGGAGCGACCATCGTCTGCGGCAGCATCCCGCAGCATTCGATGTAGCCGCTTCCGGCCCCGTGCGGGCGGCAACTCGTCCGGCCCCGCCGGGGCCGGACCTCGTCACCAGGAAAGGGAGGGGGACATGAAGGGATCCAGGCTGTGGACGCTCGCGCTGGCGCCGCTCGTGCTGGCCGCCTGCGGGGCGAACGACACGGAGGGCGAGGAGGACGACCCGCTCGACCGCGAGGCGGAGGTGGCGGCGACCGATCCCGCCGTGGTCGCCGTGCCGGTGGACACGATGGCCGCGGCGGGCGCCGGGGCCATGCACGACCAGGTCACCCTGAACCCGGTGGGCGGCTCCGGGGTCAGCGGCACGGCCACGCTGGCGGAGCAGGGAGCCCAGACGCAGGTGGCGGTGCAGCTCACCGGGCTGCAGCCCAACAGCGCGCACGCCGGCCACATCCACCACGGCACCTGCGAGAGCCCCGGCAACGCCGTCGCGCCGCTCCAGGACATCACCGCGGACGCGGGCGGGGCGGGGACGATGACCGCCACCGTCGCCATGCCGACGTCGACGGTGATGAACGGCCAGCACATCGTCGCCTACCACGAGAGCGCGGGCCCGAACCACGGCCCGACCATCGTCTGCGGTGCCATCCAGGGGCACGCGATGTAGCGGCCGCCCGGGTCCCGCGTGCGGTCCCGCCGGTCAGTACTTCATCCAGCGGTCCCGGTAGAACGAGGTGTACCACTTGCGCCCGTCCGAGGTGGTCTCGTCCTGGTCCGTGCAGGCGAAGCAGCGGAACGCCCGGGGCTTGACGGCCTGCCCGCCGTAGGGCATGCCGTAGCCGTCGTAGAACTCGCCGTAGGTGACGCGGGAGTGCAGGTGGGGGGCCCAGTTGTAGCCCGCGCCGCCGTCCGAGTTGCCGGCGTACCCGATCACGTCCCAGTACGCGTCCACCCACACGCCGTTGGAGATCCCCGGGCCCCACCCGTTCAGGTGCGCGCTCAGGCTGCTCCACTTCCCGGTCCTCACGATCACGATCCGCCCGAGGGTGTAGTGGCCGCCCTTCGCCCACCCGGCGTACTTCACGTAGCCGGAGAAGTGCGCGTACACGTTTGCGCCGAACTGCAGCGGCCAGTCGTTGGCGAAGTACTGGTTGTGGTAGTCCGTCCTGCACTGCCAGATGTGGAACCCCTCTCCCCACCAGCTCCCGCCGTTGCCGCTCATGCGGGTCCAGCCCTTGTACCCGTAGAAGTTGGCGGTGCCGTCCCACTGCGTCTGCCACTGCATGTCGGTGCCGTACGGCGCGAGCCGGTGGCACGTCTGCGCGGACGCGGCGGTCCCGTCGTGGCCGTGGTCGGGCTCCGGATCCAGGGTGTGCGGCCCCACGCGGATGAGCCCCGCCTGCACGTCCTTCATGGCCTGCTCCCTCCGCTCGGCCAGTGCGGCCTGGCTCTGCAGCGCCATCTCGCCCTTGGGCTCCCAGTGGAGCGACTCGCGCTCGGTCTGCAGGCCGAGCGACTGCACCGTCCGGACGGGCCGGGTGAAGCGGAGCGAAGCAAGGAGCGTCCGCGCGCGGGCATCCAGCCCCGGCTGCTCGGTCCACAGGCCGATCTCGTACACGCGGCCCTCCGAGGCCACGTAGACGACCGAGTACGGCTGCGTCCCGGGGAGCCCGGTCACGGCCACGCCCCTGAGCCCGCCTCCCACCGCCACCTCGGAGCGCTGCGGGCCGAGCTCGCGGTTGTTGTCGATCTGCGCCTGGACCAGCCCCGGCATCCGGTCCGGGGCGGCGCCGCGGACGAGCGCCACGCGGGCCACCGGCTCCCGGTCGTGCGGCCCGTGGCCCGCCAGGTCGCGGTCCTCGCCCCAGACCACGAAGCCGTAGCTGTCGTCGAAGAGCACGGGGTCGGCGTTCACCGCCCAGTTGCGGGGGATGTCCAGCGACACCCCCACCACGTCGTCGCGGTACGTGGTCCCGCGTCCCGCGCCGGGAAGCCCGGCGTCGTCCACGGCCGCGGGCTGGTCCGTACAGGCGGCGGCCGAGACCATCAGCGCGCCGAGGAGCAGCGTTCGGAGCTTCATGGTTCCTCCTGAGACAGGGTTTTCGTGTGCCGGTGGGTGACGATGCACGATAGCTGGCGCCAAAACACCTGTCTTCAAGAATGTTGCTCCCGGAGGTACTCCCCGGGGGTGACACCCAGGAGGCGCCTGAAGTGGGAGTGGAGGTGGCTCTGGGCGGCGAACGCGCTGCCGAAGGCCGCGGCGGAGATGCTCCGCCCGTCGCGGAGCAGCCGCATGGCGCGCGCGACCCGAAGGTGGATGTGGTAGGCGTGGGGGGTGAGCCCCACCTCCCGCTTGAAGGCGCGCACCAGGTGGTACTTGCTCAGCCGGGCGGCGCGGGCGAGGTCGTCG
The DNA here is from genome assembly GCA_035936415.1 of Longimicrobiaceae bacterium. Classification (NCBI taxonomy): domain Bacteria; kingdom Pseudomonadati; phylum Gemmatimonadota; class Longimicrobiia; order Longimicrobiales; family Longimicrobiaceae; species Longimicrobiaceae bacterium. Next base: position 6,700 of record DASYWD010000122.1, on the reverse strand, counting down.
AGCGCCACCTTCTCCGCCGACCTCTGCTCCAGGTACTCCACGGCGCTGCGGATCGCCCGCGGCGCGGGTCCGCACCGCGGGAGGCCGCGGGCCCGCACGCTCCGCGCGAGGAGTCCGGCGAGCGCCTCGTGCATCAGCGACTCCCGGACCAGCGCGCACGCCCTCCAGGACGCGCTCTGCGCCCACAGCGCGAACGGCTCCACCACCGCGCGGTCCTCGCTCACCACCCAGTCGAAGTCCGGCTGGGCACAGTCGCCGCGAAGCTCCGCGTCGGCGCCGACCTCCGCGAGCAGTGCGGGAGGCGGGTTGAACAGCGTGTACTCCCAACCCTCCCGGCCCACCGAGCGGCCGAAGTGCATCTCCCCGGGCGGGATCACGATCAGGCTCCCCGCCCGCACCGCGTGCGCCTCTCCCCCCTGGTAGACCACCCCCGCGCCGCTCCGCACCCAGGCGACCTGCAGGGTGTCGTGCGCGTGCCGGCCGGTGGCCTCGATCAGGCGGCTCGTACGGCTCTCATCCACCGCGGACGAGGAGGGGGGCAATGCCTCCTGCTCCGCGCTGCGTACCGGACTCGTGTCCATGGTCCTGTCGCTCCCGGCGTGTGCGGCGGCCAAGCATAGTTGATGACAGCATGTGTAAGATGGGGGGGGAGGCGCGGGAGAGCAAGCCGACGCCGGTGCGAGGGCGGGGCTGGGACGAAAAGAACCCTCCCCCGGGGAGCCCGGGGGAGGGTGTGAGTCCGGCCGCGGGGCCGGGCGCCGTCAGTACCCGGCCACGTCCACGATCGCCTTCACCACGTCCTCGGGCTCCGGGAGGATGGCGCGCTCCAGCTGCGGGGCGTAGGCCACCCAGGTGTCCAGCGAGGCCACCCGCCGCACCGGCGCGTCCAGCCAGGGGAAGAGCTCGTCGGCCACGCGGGCGACCACCTCCGCACCGATCCCCCAGGAGAGCGAGTCCTCGTGCGCCACGATCAGCCGGTTGGTGCGCTTCACCGACTCGGCGACCGCCTCCATGTCCAGCGGGCTCACCGTGCGCATGTCGATCACCTCCACCGAGACGCCGTGCTGCTCCTCCGCCTGCTTCGCGGCCACCAGCGAGCGCTGCACCAGCGCGCCCCAGGCGATCACCGTCACGTCCGTCCCCTCGCGCACCGTGCGCGCCTTGCCGAAGGGGATCATGAAGTTGGGGCCCGGATACTTCCCCTTGTTGTACACCTGCCGGTACAGGTGCTTGTGCTCCAGGAAGAGGACCGGGTCCTCGCAGCGGATGGCGGTGCGGAGCAGCCCCGCGGCGTCCACCGCGTTGGACGGGAGCACCACGCGCAGCCCGGGGCAGTGGGCGAAGATGGACTCGCCCGTCTGCGAGTGGTAGACGGCCCCGCCCTTCAGGTAGCCGCCGTAGGTAGTGCGGATCACCACCGGCGCCGCGTTCGCGTTGTTCGAGCGGTAGCGCATGGTGGCCAGCTCGTCGCGGATCTGCATCATCGCCGGCCAGATGTAGTCGAAGAACTGGATCTCCACCACCGGCTTCAGACCGCGGATCGCCATCCCGATCGCCCGCCCGACGATGTTGGCCTCTGCCAGGGGGGAGTTGAAGACGCGCGTCCCGCCGAACTCGCGCTGCAGCCCGGCCGTCACCTTGAACACGCCGCCCTTCCCCTTCACCTCGGTGAGCACCTCCTCGCGCGAGCAGTCCGCCACGTCCTCGCCGAAGACCACGATCCGCGGGTCGCGCCGCATCTCGTCGCGGAGCGTGGCGTTGATCAGGTCCACCATGGTGGTGTCGCTCCCCGAGAACCTGGGGTCGTCCTCGGTGTCGAACTGCTCCGCCGTGGGGTCCACGTCCGGCGAGTAGAGGAAGTCCATCGCGGTGGAGACGTCCGGCTGCGGGGAGGCCAGCGCCTCGTCGGTGGCGCGCTGCACCTCCTCGTTGACCTCGGCGTCGATCCGCGCCAGCTCGTCCTGCGTGGCGAGCCCGCGGTCCACCAGCGCCGCGGCCAGCCGCGCGATGGGGTCGCGCTTCGCCTCCTCGCTCCGCATCACCTCGGTCTTGTAGAACCGCTCGTCGTCCGAGAGCGAGTGCGAGTACGGGCGGATCACGTGCGCGTGCACCAGCGCCGGCCCCTTCCCCGAGCGGGCGTACTCAACGGCGCGCCCCATCGTCTCGTAGCTGGCCCAGACGTCGGTCCCGTCGCACTCCTCCACGTGCAGCCCCGGGAAGCCGGCCACCAGCTTCGAGATGCTCCCGCCGGCGGTGTTCACCTCCACGGGGACCGAGATGGCGAACTCGTTGTCCTCCACGATGTAGACCACGGGGACCTTGAGGTTGCACGCGGAGTTCAGGCTCTCCCAGAACTCGCCCTCGGAGGTGGTGCCGTCGCCGGTGGTGACGAACACCACGTCGTCCCCCTTCGCGCCGGTGGTCTCGACGAGCGGCTCGCCCAGCCTGTTGGCGCGCGCCGCGGCCTCCGCGCTCCCCACCGCCTGGAGGAACTGCGTCCCGGTGGGTGAGGAGGTGGAGACGATGTTCAGCTCCTTGTGCCCCCAGTGCGAGGGCATCTGCCGCCCGCCGGAGGAGGGGTCGGCCGCGGCGCCGACCGCCTGGAGGAGGTGGTCCAGCGCGGTCATCCCCAGCGCGAGGCTGAAGGCGCGGTCGCGGTAGTAGAAGTAGAACCAGTCGTAGCCGGGGCGGGCGTGCGCGGCGGCGGCCACCTGGATGGCCTCGTGCCCGGCGCCGGAGATCTGGAAGTAGATCTTGTTCTGCCCCTTGAGCTGGATCTCCTTGTCGTCCAGCCGGCGGGAGAGGAGCATGGTACGGTAGAACCCGAGGAGGGTGTCCCGGTCCAGCTCCACCTGCTGCGGAGCGGTCTTCGGCTTCTGCCTGGTCTTGGTGGCCATGTTTGTCGCGATGGAGAGCGGTTCGGCGCGGCTCGGGGCCGCGGAGCTCGGCACGGTCCGACCGGAAATTCCGACAACATACTCCGCCGGGAAGATCCGGGCCAGGGTGTCGGTCGTCTACCGTACCACTGTTCGACGTCTTTGTTCGACGCGCTTGTTCGAAGTCACCACCGCCCGCCGATCTATATGCTCCCGGGCGGCCAGTCGGCTCCGGCTGCACAACTTTCTTGCAGCACATAACGAGACAATGTACGTTGAGGTGGCGGTGTCTCGAATATCGGAACGGTCGTGCCGGGCCGCCGAACCATCGGCGGCTCCTTACCCCGCAGGGAGGCTAACATGAAGAAATCATGGAGCGGGATCGGTCGCGGTGCGTTCGGCCTCACAGTGGTAGGCGCCCTGGGCTTCGGCGCGCAGCAGGCGTTCGCCGGGCAGGCCGCGAAGCGCACCCCGGGCTGCGACAAGTACGAGTGCATCGACTACTGCGCGACGGAATTCCGGCAGCACGGCGCCTGCATGCCGACCGGCGACGGGTGGTACTACTGCCAGTGCGGCTGACCTGATGCCCTGCCGCACGGCGTCCGGGCCGCGCTCCTGACTTCCGGGGGCGCGGCCGCTACTTTCTGGAGAGGAGACCCCGTCCCTCGATGCCGGAGCCCATGCCCGCACCCTCTCCCACCCTCCAGGCCCCCGGCGTGTGGCGCGTCACCACGCCGCTCCCCTTCCGCCCCCGCTCCGTCCACGCGTACCTGGTCGAGGAGGGGGGCCGCTTCCTCCTGGTGGACGGCGGCGCGAACACGGACGACGCCTGGGCCGCGCTGGACGCCGGAGTGCGCGCGGCGGCGGGCGGGTGGGACCGCGTCTCCGCGCACCTGGTCACCCACATGCACCTGGACCACGTGGGGCTCGTGGAGCGCGTGCGGGACGCCTGCGGCGCGTCGCTGCTGATGGGGGCGCTGGACGCGGAGCGCTCCGCGCACGCGCGGGCGCACCCGGAGGAGGAGGCTGAGTACCGCTCCGGGCTGCTGCGCCGCTGCGGCGCCCCGGAAGAGCTTCGGCGCGGCGTGGAGGAGGCCCGGGTCGGGAGCGATCCGTTCTCGGCCTTCGTCCCCACGGACGGGCCGCTCGCCGGGGAGGGGGGCGAGCTCTTGGGCTTCCCCGGGTGGCGGTGGGTGTGGACGCCGGGGCACACGGCGGGGCACGTCTCCCTCTTCCGCCCGGGGGACGGCACGCTGGTGGCGGGCGACGCCGTGCTCCCGCGCATCACCCCCACCATCGGCGTGAACCGCCAGCGCGCGGACCCGGTCTCCGATTACCTGGGCGCGCTGGACCGACTGGACGCGCTGGGCGTCCGGAGCGTCCTCCCGGGGCACGGCGACCCGCTGGAGGGTGCCGCCGCGGCGGAGCGGATCGCGGAGCTGCGCCGCGCAACGGAGGCTGAGACCGAGGCGGTGGCGGCGCTCGCTGGCGAGGGGCCGTGCACCGCGTGGGAGGCGGCACGGCGGCGACATCCCCACCCGGAGTACCCTCCCTCGGTTCTGATGCACGCCATCCGCGAAACGCTCGCGCACCTGGACCGGCTGGTGCTGGCGGGGCGGGTCCGGGTGGCCGAGCGGGAGGACGGCGCCGCGACGTTCGCCGCGTCTCCGGGGTAGGCGGGGGTCGTGCCGCCATTTACACCGCCCGGGCCGGTGTTTACATTGCAACCAGTCCAATCCCGCACCCTCCCTGCTCCCCCCCGTCCCCACCCCGCCATGGGCCGCATCCTCCTGGTCTTCGTCATCGCCGCCGCCGCGCTCGCCAGCCCCGACGTGCGCGCCTGGCTCAAGCCTCACGTGCAGCCCGGCCTCGACCCGGTCTACGAGTGGTCCGCACGCTCGCGGGTGAGCGAGGTCGCGCGGATGATCCAGACGGAAAAGGCCGCCGGCCGCTCCATTCCCAACCCGAAGACCTTCGGGGACTTCCTGGAGCGGCGGTTCCGCGGCGCGGACGGCGCGATGGACCCCTGGGGGGCGCCCTACTACCTGAAGAAGGAGCGGGACCGCACCGTGATCGGCTCCGCCGGCCGGGACGGCATCCCGGGCACGGCGGACGACATCCGCGAGATGCTTCCGGGAGGCTGAGGCCGCACGGCCCGTCCGACGGGAGACGGCAGGGAAGGGGCACCGGCGCGTCCGGTGCCCCTTCCTGCGTCCGGGGACCGCGTTGCCCGCGCGCCGGGGCGGGCGTAGCTTTGCCCGCCGCGGGGCGGACCACCTGCCGGGGAGGCACATGCTGAAGGTAGGGCTTACTGGGAACATCGCGGCGGGGAAGTCGAGCGTCGTGCGGGTGTGGCGCGCGCTGGGCGCCCCCGTCGTGGACGCGGACGAGCTGGCGCGCCGGGCGGTGGAGCCGGGGACGCCCGCGCTCCGGGCCGTCGTGGAGGCGTGGGGTCCCGGTGTCCTGGACCCCTCCGGGGCGCTGGACCGAGGGGTGCTGCGGCGGATCGTCTTCGCCGACCCGGACGCCCGCGCGCGGCTGGAGGGCATCGTGCACCCCGCCGTGTACGCGCTGCGCGAGGAGGAGTACCGGCGCGCGGCGGACCGGGGCGAGCCGCTGGTGGTGGCCGACATCCCGCTCCTCTTCGAGGTGGGGCTGGCGGACGAGTTCGACCTGATCGTGCTGGTGGACGCCCCGGAGGAGGAGCGGCTCCGCCGCCTCGTGGAGGACCGCGGCCTCGATCCCGGCGAAGCGCGCAGGATGGTCTCCGCGCAGATGCCGGCGGAGCTGAAGCGCGCCCGCGCCGACCTGGTGGTCGAGAACGCCGGGTCGCGGGAGGCGCTGGAGGCCCGCGCCCGCGAGGTGTGGGCGGAGCTGGCCCGGCGCGAGGAGGCGGCCCGTGGCTGAGCGCCTCCTCCGCATGGACATGCACTCGCACACCCACGCCTCGTTCGACTGCCTCTGCCCGCCGGAGCGCATCCTGGAGACCGCCCGCGAGCGCGGGATCGACCGCCTGGTGGTGACCGACCACAACGAGGTCTCGGCCGCGCTGGAGCTGCACCGGATGGACCCGGAGCGGATCTTGGTGGGCGAGGAGGTGAAGACCGCCGAGGGTGCAGACGTCATCGGCATCCTGCTCAGGGAGCAGATCCCCAAGGGCACCCCCGCGCGGGAGACCTGCGAGCGGATCCGCGAGCAGGGCGGCGTGGTCTACCTCCCCCATCCCTTCGACACCCGCCGCTCCGGGGGTGGGCACCTCCTCGACCGCCTCGCCGACCTCGTGGACGTGGTGGAGGCGCACAACGCGCGCACCTGGAAGCGGGGCGTCAACCTGCGCGGGGAGCGCTGGGCGCTGGACCACGGCAAGCTCCTGGGCGCCGGCTCGGACTCGCACACGCTGGGGGAGATGGGGCGTGCCTTCGTGGAGGTGCCCCCCTTCGAGCCCACGCGCGAGGGGCTGCTCGCGGCGCTGCGCGCGGGGCGGATCGCCGGGCGTGGCGTGGCGTCGCCGCTCGTGGCGGTGGCGTCGACATACGCCAAGGTGCACAAAGCGCTGCGGCTGGGGTGACCCCACCGCGGCCCCCACCCGGCTCGCTTTAGGCTCGCCACCCTCCCCCCGATTCTGGGGGAGGGCTTCCTGTCAGGTCGGCGTTGGAGCGAGTCGGTGGCAGGCCCCCTCCCCCGGCCCCTCCCCCGCATGCGGGAGAGGGGAGCACTGCAACTGCAGTTCGGCACGGTCGCGGAGAGGGCCGCAGGGAGGGGGTGGGGGTGGTCGGAGGAAAAAGCCTTGTGTCCGAGCGTAGCGAGTTTGGCTTTTCCGGAGA
>DASYWD010000121.1 GCA_035936415.1 Longimicrobiaceae bacterium | reverse complement strand
GTCCATCGCCTCCGCCACGGCGGCCACGCGCGCGCGGAGCGCGTCGGCGTCCGGCGCGGCGAAGAGCACCAGGCGGGCGCGCCGCTCCGGGACCTCCTCCAGCACCACGTGCGCGTTGGTGCCCCCGAAGCCGAACGAGCTGACCCCCGCCCGCGCCGGCTCGCCGCCGCCGGGCCAGGGGGAGAGCGCCCGGTTCACCCGGAGACGGAGCGCGTCGAAGGCGATGTGCGGGTTGGGGTTCTCGAAGTGCAGGCTGGGCGGGATCTCCCGGTGGCGGATTGCGAGCGCCGCCTTGACGAGCCCGGCGATCCCCGCCGCCGCTTCCAGGTGGCCGACGTTGGTCTTCACCGAGCCCAGCAGGAGCGGGCGCTCCGGGTCGCGGCCGGTGCCCAGCACCGTCCCCAGCGCCCCGGCCTCGATGGGGTCGCCCAGCATGGTGCCGGTGCCGTGCGCCTCCACGTAGTCCACCCGCGCCGGGTCGATCCCCGCGCGGCGGTACGCCTCCTCCAGCACCTCCACCTGCGCCCGGGGGTTGGGCGCGGTGAGGCCGTTGCTGGCCCCGTCGTTGTTGACCGCGCTCCCCCGGATCACGCACCACACCGGGTCGCCGTCCGCCAGGGCGCGGGAGAGCGGCTTGAGGACCACCACTCCCCCACCCTCGCCGCGGACGTACCCGTTGGCCCGCGCGTCGAACGCCTTGGAGCGGCCGTCCGGCGCCATGGCCCCGAACTTGGACATCGCCACCGTGCTGTCGGGCGCCACGATGAGGTTCACGCCGCCCGCCAGCGCCAGCGTGGCCTCGCCCGAGCGGAGCGCCTGGCAGGCCAGGTGCACCGCCACCAGCGACGCCGAGCACGCGGTGTCCACCACCAGGCTCGGCCCGCGGAGCCCGAGCTGGTACGAGATCCGGTTCGCGATCAGGCTGTAGTGGGACCCCGTGGCCGAGTGCTCCGTGATCCCCGCCGTCCCCCGGCGCCGGTCCAGCGTGCCGTAGTCGTTCCAGATGGCGCCCAGGAAGACCCCCGCCGTGCTCCCCTGCAGCGAGGGGGCGGGGATCCCCGCGTCCTCCAGCGCCTCCCAGGCCAGCTCCAGCATCAGGCGCTGCTGCGGGTCCATCCGTTCCGCCTCGCGCGGCGAGATCCCGAAGAAGGCCGCGTCGAAGGCGTCCACCCGGTCCAGGAAGCCGCCCCACCGGGTGCTCATCTTCCCCGGGACGGCGGGGTCCGGGTCGTAGAGCGCGTCCGCGTCCCAGCGCTCGGCCGGGACCTCGCGCACCGCGTCCACCCCGTCGCGCAGCAGGCGCCAGAACGCCTCCGGCGAGTCCGCGCCGGGGAAGCGGCACGCCATCCCCACCACGGCGACCGGCTCGTCCGCCGCCGCGGGCTCCGCCCGCGGCTCCCGCGGTGCCGTCGCCGCGCCCTCCCCCGCCAGGTGGCGCGCCAGCGCCTCCGGGGTGGGGTGGTCCCACACCAGGGTGGGCGGCAGGGGGCGGTCCAGCATTCGAGACAGGTCCGCCAGGAGCCGCGTCGCCTCCGCGGACTTCAGCCCGTAGCGGCTGAATCGCTCACGGACGTCGATGCGGGAACGCTCCACCTGCAACCGCGCCGCGAGCTCGGCAGCGAGCCAGTCGCGGATCTCTTCGGCCGTGAGATGCTCTGCCATGCTGGGCCGGGTCGGAATTTTTGTCCCTAACTACTCTTCGAATATGCGTTTAGACCTGCACAGAGCGGCATGTGCGGGTTCTTCCAGCGTCATGTCCACATGCATCCGCACATTCTGTACCACACAGTTCCCGCCCTCGGCTACAGAACCCGAGGCCGCCCCGCAAGTGTTTCTGCGGCCAACGGCGGGGATCAACCCTTCAAGGCGCCAAGTAAACGTTAGTGTACGGGGTGCATCCAGCTGCGCAACATGCACTTCCGCAGAAACACCCTTTTGTTGCCCTGTTCGTGCCGCGCCGCCCCCCGCGCCCGCGGGCGGCGCCGGTCAGGGCGCCGCCAGGAAGTCGCGGAGCGCGGCGAGCACCCGGTCCGCCGCCTCTTCCTGCGGGAAGTGCCCCACCCCCTCCAGCCGCACCGTGCGCGCGTCGTCGAACAGCTCCTCCCAGCGCGCCAGGTCCGCCGGGGAGAAGGCGATGTCCTTCATCCCCCACAGGAGGAGCGCCGGCTTGTCGCGGATGGCGTCGCGGCGCTCCCAGAGCCGCTGGTAGAAGTCGCTGGAGCCGATCAGCTCGCGCCCCAGCACCCAGGGTCCCTGCCGCTCCGCGGGGCTTCCGAAGGGGCGCAGGTAGTGCCGGTGGACCTCCTTCGTGAGCCTGGAGCGGTCGCCGAAGGCCTGCTTCACCAGCACCCGTGGCGAGAAGTTGAGGCGCGTGTACAGGAAGCGGCCGACGGGGCCGGCCACGAAGCGGCTCACCTTCTCCACGCTGGCGTTCCCCCGCTGGGACCACATCCAGGTGTTGAAGAGCACCAGGCGCTCCACGTTCTCCGGGTGCTCCACCGCGTACGACAGCCCGATGGGGCCGCCGAAGTCGTGCACGACGAGCGTCAAGTCGCGCAGGTCCAGCCGCCGGATCAGCTCGGCCAGGTTGGCGGCGTGGTCCTCGGGCCGGTAGGACCAGCCCTCCGGCTTGTCCGAGAGGCCGAAGCCGAGGTGGTCCGGGACGATGCAGCGGTGCGTCGTGGACAGCTCCCGCACCACGTGCCGGTACAGGTACGACCAGGTGGGGGTGCCGTGCACCATCAGCACCACCGGGCCGGTCCCTTCGTCCAGGTAGTGCATCCGCCCCGCGGGAAGGTCCAGGTACCGGGACTCGAAGGGGTACTCCCGGCGGTCGATCCAGTCCCGCTTCTGCTCGGTCGCTCGCATGCGAAAAGCCTCCGGCTCGAGGGTTGACGCGCCGCCCCCGCGGGGCGGCCGGTGGACCCAACTTGGGCCGATTCCCACCGCAGTGTCAACGACAGCTCGTGCGACAGCGCCCTCCGACGGGCGGCTTGACGAGGCCGCCGCCGTGCACTACTCGTTATGCGGCATCGCCGGGCGCACCCCCCTTCGCGCCCCTGCCGGCGTCCCCCCGCCGGCATGCCGCATCCGGCTCCCCCGGGCCGGTTCATCGCCGTTCCCGTCCCGGCCGATCCCCCCACGGCCGGCGGGACGCCGCCCGTTCGCTCCCCCGGGAGCCGGGCGGTCCGATTCGGACATCCGCAGAACGATCCCGAGGGAGCACGCCATGCATCTGAAACACCGGGCGCACTGCGTCCTGTTCCTGTCCCTCGCGTCCGCGGCGGCCGCCTGCCGGGGCGCCCCTGAAGGATCCGTGGTCGCTGACGGGATCCTGGAGGCCACCGAGATCGGCGTCGCCGCGATGGCCCCGGGCCGGCTCGTGGAGCTGCGCGTCCGCCCCGGCGAGCCCGTGGCCCCCGGCGACACCGTGGCGGTGCTCGCACGCACGGAGACGTCCAGCGAGGTGGACGCCGCACGCGCCCGCGTGGCC
>DASYWD010000120.1 GCA_035936415.1 Longimicrobiaceae bacterium | reverse complement strand
AAGCGCCTCCCGCCCATGCCCGCGCGGGAGGCGCTTCTTTGGTGGCTGCGGCATCGGAGAGTTGGTCGTCGGCGGGGCTCCCCCTCCGAAATTCAAAAACTCGCTTCGCTCAGACAGCTTGAATTTCTCCGGGGGAGCCCCACCTCCTCCCGGCATGCGTCTCCGCGTCCGTGGCGGCGCGTGTGGCCAGCATCGCGGCGAGCCGCCGCGGATTGCCGTGGAGGACGTCCACCTCGCTGAGCGGAACCGTCCACAGGTCGTGCTCTCCACCCATGCGGACGCGGAGGGTCAGCCCGGCGCGGTCGGCCTGGAGGGTGGTGTCGGGATCGGCGCCGCGCTGCAGTAGCTCCTCGCGGACGGTGGCGACCAGCTTCTCCCAGCCGGCATCCAGCCGTGGGGCGAAAAAGCGTCCCCAGTGCGGGCAGCGGCCGTCGGCGTCCTCGAACTCGTACTCGTCGGAGAGGATCCAGGAGGCGTAGACGCCGCCGGCCTTTCGCCACACCTGCGGGTCCGCGGCGAGCGCCGCGACGGCGCGGCCCACAAAGAGAGGCGTCTCCGATTCCGCGAAGTACGGGTCCTTCTCGGCGGCGTCGCGCCAGTTCGACTCAGTCACGCCGAAGTGGTCCAGCATCGCCTCCGAACGGAGAAAGCCCGGGGTGACCGCCAGTGCGGTTACGCCGTGCGAGCGGAGCTCCTGGGCCATCCCGAAGGCGATGCGGATGGCGGACGTCTTCGCCAGGTCGTAGAAAAGGCTGCCACGGAAGCGCAGCGTGTCGCCGTCCGTGATCTCCACCAGGAGGCCGCTGCGCTGCTTCACCATCAGCGGCACGCCGTGGCGCGCGGTGATCAGGTGCGACCAGACGGCGCGCTCCTGCATCAGCAGCCCCTTCTCCATCGAATGGGTCCAGAACGGCCCGGGCTCCGCCAGCTCGTCGCCTCCCCAAACGTCGTTGACCAGCACGTCCAGGCGGCCCTGCTCCTCGCGCACGCGCTCGAACAGCGCGCGGACCTCGTCGTCGACGGTGTGGTCCACCCGCACCGGGATCCCCCGGCCGCCCCGCGCCGTCACCATCTCCGCCGTCTCCTCGATGGTCTCCGGTCGGCTCCCGGTGGCGGGGCTTCCCCGGACGCTGCGGCCTGTGCAGTACACCGTCGCGCCGGCTTCACCCAGCGCGCAGGCGATCCCGCGCCCCGCCCCCCGCGTCGCGCCCGCGACCACCGCGATCCTGTCGTGCAGCGGCTTCATTCGACCTCCCGGCCAGCATGGTTTCTAAACGACGGTTTAGCTGCTTGATTCTAAACGGCGGTTCAGCTATCGTCAAGCCATGTCTCCACGCCCTCGCTCCGCCACCGACGCGGAGATCTTCGCCGCCCTGACGCGGGTGATCGGCCGCCTGGGCCCGGCCCGCATGACGCTCGCCGACGTTGGCGCCGAGGCGGGGATCACCGCGGGCGCGCTGGTGCAGCGCTTCGGATCCAAGCGCGGCCTCCTGCTAGCCCTGGCCCGCACGGGGGTGGGCGGGGTGCACCAGCAGGTCGCGGCGATCCGCCGGAGGCACGACGGACCCCTCGCGGCGCTCCTGGACTTCGCCACCGCGATGGGGAGGCACGTGCACACCCCGGAGGAGCTGGCGAACCACCTCGCCTTCTTCCAGATGGACCTCACGGACCCGGACTTCCACGAGCCGGCGCTGGCGTACTTCCGGGCCGAGCGGGACGCGCTCCGGTCGCTGCTGGAGGAGGCCGTCGCCCGGGGGGAGCTGTCGGCAGCGGCGGACCCCGCGCGGCTGGCGGAGGCCGTCCAGGTGGCGACCAACGGCGCGCGGATGGTATGGGCCGTGGTGCGCGACGGGACGCTGGAGGAGCGGACGCGCGTTGCGGTTGAGATCCTGCTTGCGCCGTACAGAGCCGCGTGAGCCAGGAACAGCCCGCCTTGAGAACGCACCCTGCGGCGCGTTATGTTACCCCGCTTGCGACCGACCCCGACAAAGCCGAGACGCCTCATGCGCTCTGACGAGATCCGTTCCCGATTCCTGGACTACTTCGCGCGGCAGGGCCACGCGGTGCGCCCGTCGTCCGCGCTGGTGCCCGCCGACGACCCGACGCTGCTCTTCACCAACGCCGGGATGGTCCCGTTCAAGAAGGTGTTCCTGGGGATGGAGGACCCCGGCTTCCGCCGCGCCTCCACCTCGCAGAAGTGCGTCCGCGCCGGAGGGAAGCACAACGACCTGGAGCAGGTGGGGATCACCGCGCGGCACCACACCTTCTTCGAGATGCTGGGGAACTTCTCCTTCGGCGACTACTTCAAGCGCGACGCCATCCGCTTCGCCTGGGAGCTGCTGACGGAGGAGTTCGGCATCCCCAGGGAGCGCCTCTGGGCCACCGTGCACTACACGGACGACGAGGCGGCGGCGCTCTGGGAGGAGATCGCGGGGCTCCCCAGGGAGCGCATCTTCCGCCTGGGCGACAAGGACAACTTCTGGCAGATGGCCGACACGGGCCCCTGCGGCCCCTGCTCGGAGATCCACTTCGACCTGCGCCCGGAGGGCCGGCGCGGGACCGACGTGACCCGGGAGGAGTTCGAGGCGAGCGGCGAGCTGGGCGAGTTCCTGGAGATCTGGAACCTGGTCTTCATGCAGTACGACCGGGACGCGGACGGGACGCTGAACCCGCTCCCCGCGCCCTCCATCGACACCGGGATGGGGCTGGAGCGCCTTGCCTCCGTCCTCCAGGGGGTGCAGTCCAACTACATGACCGACCTCTTCACCGACGTCATCGCCACGGCGGTGGAGACGGTGGGGATCCCCTACGAGTACGACTCGCCGCAGGGCGTCTCGTACCGCGTGCTGGCGGACCACGCGCGCGCCACAGCCTTCCTCCTGGCGGACGGGGTCTTCCCCTCCAACGAGGGGCGGGGCTACGTGCTGCGCCGCATCCTGCGCCGGGCGGTGCGGCACGCGTACCTGCTGGGCCGCCGCGAGCCCACGCTGGTGCACGTGGTGGAGGCCGTGATCGACCGGATGGGCGTGGCGTACCCGGAGCTGCTGGCGCGCCGCGAGTACATCGTCCGCAACACCCGGGCGGAGGAGGAGCGCTTCCTGGCGACGGTGGACGCGGGGATGCGCCGCTTCGACGAGATCGCCCCGGAGGGCGGGAGCGGGACGGTGGCCGGGAGCGACGTGTTCCGCCTGTACGACACCTTCGGCTTCCCGCCGGACCTCACCGAGCTGATGGCGCGCGAGCGCGGCTACGGGGTGGACGTGGACGGCTTCGAGACCGAGCTGGAGGCGCAGCGCCGCCGCTCCCGCGAGGACCGCGCGGCGGCGGGGCTGGGGATGGAGGCGGACGCCCTCGCGGACGGCTGGACGACCGTGGAGGGGGCGGAGGGCGCGGAGCAGGAGTTCGCCGCGTACCGGGCCACCGAGCTGGAGACGGAGGTGCTCGCCTATCGGCTGATGGAGGACGGGCGGACGGCGCTGCAGCTCCGCGAGAACCCGTTCTACGCCGAGAGCGGCGGCCAGGTCTCCGACCAGGGGCACGTGTACGGCGACGGGTGGACCCTGAACGTCGACGAGGTCCGGAAGGTCTCCGGCCGCATCGCCGTGGTGGGGCGGGTGGAGGGCGACTTTCTGCCCGGCACGGTGCGGGCGCGGGTGGAGGAGCCCACGCGCCGCGACACCGAGCGCAACCACACGGCCACGCACCTGCTGCACGCGGCGCTCCGCTCCGTGCTCGGCGAGCACGTGCACCAGATGGGGTCGCTGGTGGCGCCGGACCGCCTCCGCTTCGACTTCGCGCACTCCGGGCCCCTGTCGCCGGACGAGGTGTCGCGCGTGGAGGAGATCGTGAACCGCGAGATCTGGCACAACCGCCCTGTGCAGACGCACCAGATGGGGTACCAGGACGCGCTCGGCCGCGGGGCGATGGCGCTCTTCTCCGAGAAGTACGGCGACGTGGTCCGGGTGGTGGAGATCCCGGGCTGCTCCATGGAGCTGTGCGGCGGCACGCACGTGCGCACCACCGGCCAGATCGGCCTCTTCCGCGTCGTTTCCGAGAGCGGGGTCGCTGCGGGGGTGCGGCGGGTGGAGGCGGTCACCGGGCCGCAGGCGTTCGAGCGCGTCCGCCGCGACGAGGCCACGCTGCGCGAGGCGGCGCGGCTCCTCCGTACCCGCGAGGAGAACCTCCTCCCGCGCATCCAGGGGCTGCAGGACGAGCTCCGCGACGCCCAGCGGGCGCTGGAGCGAGCCCGCTCGCTGGGGAGCGCCGACGTGGTGGGGCAGCTCCTGGCCGCCGCGGACGCGGTGGACGGCGTGCGCGTCGTCGCCGCCACCGTGGGCGTGGCCGACGCGGACGAGCTGCGCGCCCTGGGGGACCGCCTGCGCGAGCAGATCGGGAGCGGCGTGGCGGTGCTCGCGGCCATCCTGGGGGAGCGCGCCTCGCTCCTGGTGGTCGCCACGGACGACGTGATCCAGCGCGGCGTTCGGGCGGACCAGCTGCTCCGCGAGGTGGCCGCGCCGGTGGGCGGCCGCGGCGGCGGGAAGGCGCACATGGCGCAGGGGGGGATCCCCGACCCGGCTCGCGTGGAGGAGGCGCTCGCCCGCGTGATGGAGACGGTCCGTCCGCTCCTGGCCGGCGCGCCCGCGTGACCGCTGCCGAGCGGTGGGTCCGGGAGCGGCTGGCGGACGCCCCGCCCTCGCTCCTGGACGCCATGGCGGCCGCCCTCCCCGGGGAGGCGCTCCCCGTCCCCGATGCGCTGGCATCGGGGGCGCTGCGCCTCCTGGAGCGGGTGGCGCGGGGGAGCGGGGGGCGCGAGGACGCCCTCCCCCTCCTGGCCGCCGACGCGCTCCTGACGCACGCGTTCCAGGCGCAGGCGGAGGCGGATCCCGCCGGGATCGCGGCGCTCGCCGCGCGCTGGGGCGCCTCCGGGCGGCTGGGCGAGCTGGCCGCCCGGCTTCCCGCCGACTCGCTCCGTCCACCCACCACCGCACCGGTCCCGTGATGCTTTCCGCACGCCGCATCGTCGCCGCCGCGCTGGCGGGGATGCTCGCCCTGGCCGGGTGCTCGGACGGGCCCGCCGGGAAGTTCAGCGCCACCCTGGAGGGTCCGCTGGAGGGGGAGATCCGGGGGTACGCGACCTTCTGCCGTCGCCCGGACCGCGGCGACTTCCTGCTGGTGCTGGCGACGCAGCGCGACTCGGTCGCCCTCGTGCTGGGGCGCGACACCGCCGCCATCCCCGCGCCGGGGCCGTACGCGGTGGTGGACCGGGGGGACACGCTCGCCGGGGGGCGCTTCTGGGTGCGCCCGGAGCTGGGCGGGCTGGAGGCGACCGGATCCTACACGTTCACGGTGGACGAGGGGGAGGTGCGCGTCGTCTCCGCCGACTCGTCCTGGATCCGGGGGCGCTTCCGGGTGCAGATGATCGCCCGCGACACCGCCTTCCAGATCGACACGCTGACCCGCACCGTCCGCCGCCTCGCGACCGAGTGGGAGACGGTGCAGGGGACCTTCACCGCCGCGCGCGCCGAGCCCTGCGCCGGCCTCGCCGCCCGCCAGTAGCCCGACGATGCAGAACCCAACCGCCCCGTCCGCCGCGCTCACCGCGGCGCTGCAGGAGGCCCGCCGCGCCGAGAAGGAGCAGGCGCTCTTCTACCGCTCCCTCGCCGCCGCCGCGGAGGACCGTGGGGACGAGGCGCTCAGCGAGCGCTTCAACGGCCTGCACGCCGACGAGCAGCACCACCTTTCCCGGCTGACGGCCCGCCTCCTGGAGCTGGGCGCCTCCCCGGACGACGTGTCGGCGCTGCGGTCCGGCGAGCCCGACCTGGAGGGGTGGGAATCCGCCTCGCGGGAGCGGGAGGCGGAGGAGGTCCGTCGCTACGAGGCGCTCCTCGGCCTGGACGCCGACGGGGCCACGGAGGGCCTGCTGCGCGAGATCCTGGAGACGGAGCGGCACCACGCCGAGGAGCTGGGGGGGAAATGGACGCTGGCATGAGGCTGCTGGGGCTCGGCGGGAAGCGGGCCCTGGTCTCGGGGGGAACGCGGGGGGTGGGGCGCGCGACGGCGCTCCTCCTGGCGCGGGCGGGGGCGGACGTGGGGATCGGCTACCTGAACCGCCAGGAGGAGGCGGACCAGGCCGTCGCGGAGATCCGGCGGCTGGGGGTGCGGGCATTCGCGCAAAGCGGCGACCTGGCGACGCCCTGGGGGGCGGAGCTCCTCTTCGAGCGGGGGCTGGTGGAGCTGGGCGGGGTGGACGTGTTCGTGGGGAACGCCGGGATCTGGATCCCCGACGACGTGCGCATCGCCGTGATGACCGACGAGCAGTGGGCGCGCACGATGCAGGTGAACCTCACCTCCATCTTCAACACCGTGCGGCTCGCGGCGCGCTTCCTTTCCGACGGGGGGCGCATCGTGCTGGTGGCCTCCACCGCGGGGCAGCGGGGGGAGGCCTTCCACGCCGACTACGCGGCGAGCAAGGGCGCGGTGATCTCGTTCACCAAGAGCGTGGCCGTGGAGCTGGCCCCGCGGGGGATCACGGTGAACTGCGTCGCGCCCGGGTGGATCGACACGGAGATGGTGGAGCGCCCAATGGCGGAGCGCCGGGCCGAGATCGAGCGGGCCATCCCCCTGGGGCGCATCGCCACGGCGGAGGACGTGGCCGGGCCCATCGTCTTCCTCTGCTCGGCGCTGGCGCGACACGTCACGGGCGAGATCCTCAACGTGAACGGCGGGAGCGTCCTCTGTGGCTAGCGGCGGACGGCTCCCCCGCATCGCGCTGATCGCCACGGGCGGCACCATCTCCATGCGGCTGGACCCGGAGCGCGGCGGGGCCGTCCCCCGGCTCTCCGGCGAGGAGATCGTGGAGCTGGTCCCCGGGATCGGGCGCGTGGCCGAGCTGAAGGTGCGGGACTTCGGGCGCTTCCCGGGGCCGCACATGACGATCGAGCGGATGTGGGCGCTCCGCGCGGAGATCCTCCGCGCCGTGGAGGACGGGTTCGACGGGGTGGTGGTCTCGCACGGGACCGACACCATCGAGGAGACCGCCTACCTCCTGGACCGCTCCCTTCCCGCGGTGGTGCCGGTCACGGTCACGGGGGCCATGCGCAGCTCCTCCGAGCTCTCGTGGGACGGCCCCATCAACCTGATGAGCGCGGTGCAGGTGGCCGCCTCACCGGAGTCGCGCGGCCGGGGGACCATGGTGGTGATGGACGAGCGGATCGTGCAGGGCGCCGAGGTGGTGAAGACCCACACGGAGGAGTTCGGCACCTTCCAGTCGCCCAACTGGGGCCCTCTGGGAATCGTGGACAAGGGGCACGTCCTGTACTATCGCGAGTCGCGCCGCAAGCCCTCGCTCATGCCGGAGTCGCCGGTGGTGCCGGTGGACCTGGTGAAGACGGTGGCGGGGGCGGACTCCCGGCTGGTGGAGGCGTCGCTGGACAGCGGCGCCCGCGGGATCGTCCTGGAGGCGCTGGGGCGGGGGAACGTCCCCCCGGCCGTGGTGCCGGGGGTGCGGCGCTGGACGGAGGCGGGGCGGCCGGTGGTGGTCACCTCCCGCTCCCTCCGCGGGCGCGTGCTCGACACCTACGCCTACGCCGGGGGCGGCCACGAGCTGCGGGAGATGGGGGCGATCTTCGCCGACCACCTCACCGGCCAGCAG
This sequence comes from Longimicrobiaceae bacterium, assembly GCA_035936415.1. NCBI lineage: Bacteria > Pseudomonadati > Gemmatimonadota > Longimicrobiia > Longimicrobiales > Longimicrobiaceae > Longimicrobiaceae bacterium. The sequence continues at coordinate 3,958 of DASYWD010000120.1, read as the reverse complement.
GCGCGCATCGAGCTGATGCTGGCGCTCGGCGCCTTCCGCGGCGACGTGGAGCGGATCCGCGACGCCGTGGAGGGCGGGCGGTACGACGAGTAGCGCCCGCCCTCCCTTTCTCTTCCCGCTCCTCTCGATCCCGACCATGACGAACCCGCTCGCGACACCCCCCGCCCCCGACGAGTACGCGTCGTTCTACGCCGGCTACGTGGCGCTCGCCGCGGCGGGTGGCGACGTGCCCGGTCTCCTCGCCGGCCAGCCCGCCGAGCTGCGCCGCCTCTGCGAGGGGCTGGATGAGGAGGGCGCGCTGGCCCGCTACGCGCCGGGGAAGTGGAGCGTCAAGGAGGTGGTGGGCCACCTGGCCGACACGGAGCGGGTGTACGCCTACCGCGCGCTGCGTGTCGGGCGCGGCGACGCCACGCCGCTCGCCGGCTTCGACGAGAACGCCTACGTCGCCGCCGCGGGGTCGGACCGGCGGCCGCTGGCGGAGCTGCTCGACGACTTCCAGGCGGCGCGCGCGGCCACGCTGGCGCTGCTCCGCGGGATGCCGGAGGACGCCTGGGAGCGCAGGGGCGTCGCGAACGAAGCGCCGGTGAGCACCCGCTCGCTCGCCTACGTCGCCGCCGGGCACGTGCGGCACCACCTGGAGCTGCTCCGGGAGCGGTACGGGCTCGGGCCGGGAAACACTCCGGGGGCAGCGGGGTAGACCCGCGCACGTACCGAAGCCCCTTCCGCCCGGGCCCATGCCGGGCGCGCAGCAACTCTTCCACGGATGGACACGATCCCATGCCGCACCGGATCCGAACCCTGGCCGCCCCGCTCGCTCTGATGCTGTGTGCGCTCGCCGCGCCCCCCGCGTGGTCGCAGCAGACGCCGCTGCCGCCTCCACCTCCGCCGGGGACGCCTGCGCCCGCGATGATCACGGTGGGCGGCGAGGTGCTCGACGCGCTCACGGGAGCCCCCGTCCGCGACGTCGTCATCAGCATCCCCGCGCTGGGCCGGAAGGTCCTCACCGACGCGCAGGGGCGGTTCGTGCTGAACGGCATCCGCTCGGGGACGCAGAAGTGGGTCGTGTCGGGGCTGGGGTACGCCCGCTGGGAGGAGGAGGTGGAGGCCACCGAGAACGGCGCGATGTTCACCGTGCGGATCCTCCCGCGCCCGGAGGTGCTGGAGGGGATCACGGTGGTCGCGGACCGCTTCCAGGTGCGCCGCGCGGCGGAGGCGCGGAGCGTGCGCGTGGTGGACCGGCAGGAGATTCTGGCCAGCGCGGCGCCCAGCGTCTTCGAAATCGTCGGCACCCGCACGGGGATCCGGCCCATGGCGTGCGGCGCCGGCGAGTCGGAGTTCAACTGCGCCACCGTGCGCGGGCGGACCGTGAGACCCGCGGTCTTCATCGACGACACGTACTCGCCGGCGGGGCTGGAGGCGCTGCGCTCCATGGCGCCCGAGGAGATGTTCCTGATCGAGTCGTACGGCGGGGGCCGGGCGATCCGCGTCTACACGACCTGGTACGTGGAGAAGATGAGCCAGTTCGGGAACCGCCTTCCGCCGCTGACCTGGTGGTGAGCCGGCGGGACGCCTCCCGCTCCCGGTCCGGAAACGCGAACGGCCGCCCCGAAGGGGGCGGCCGTTCGCGCATCGTGCCTCCAGCGGGGCCGGCGGCTACCTGGCCTCCAGGACGCCGACCTCCTCCCACTTGCGGAAGCAGTCGTACCCGAACTCGCGCGCGGCGCGGCCCTGGTCCGCGAAGCCGAAGTAGTCGCGCCACCCCTGCTGCTCGGCGCGCCAGCGGCAGTCCCAGTCGAAGTCGACCCGGCGCTCCTCGCCCCCGGCGCGGATCGTGGCCGTGCCGCGGAAGAACTCGCAGCCGCTGACGGCGTGGATCTCCACGCGCTCCACCGGGAGGTCGGCGTAGGCCTCCAGCACGCGGGTGAGCGTGCGCTCCACCTTCACCGGCGGGGACGGCTGGTTGAACGACACCCGCTCGCAGGGGCGCCCGTCCCGGAGGAAGCGGCCCACCGCCGCGCGGAACGGCTCGGTGGCGGCGGAGCGTTGAAGAAACGTCTGCAGATCCATAGTTTGCCGGGGCTGGAGGTGTCCATAAACATAACGGGACGGGGACGGATCGCCAACCGGCTCGCCCGTGCCCGCAGCGCCGCACGTTTCCCGGAGAAGACGCGATGCAGAAGAGCAGAGACCCCCGCGCCCTCGTCGAGGGCCTCACGGGCTGGATCCGCGAGCACGTGGAGCGCGCCGGGGCCACGGGCGCCGTGTTCGGCCTGTCCGGGGGGATCGACTCGGCGGTGGCGTGCGGCCTCTGCGCCCGGGCAATGGGCCCGGAGCGCTGCCTGGGGGTGGTGATGCCCATCGGCAACGTGCCGGAGGACGAGGAGCTGGGTCGGCTGACGGGGGAGCGCTTCGGGGTGCGGGTGATCGCCCCCGACCTCCTCCCGGCTTTCCAGGCGCTGGAGGAGGCCTTCCGCGCCGAGCGCGACGCCACCGGCCTGGAGCCCACCAGCCCCGAGGCCGCCGTGCTCGCCACCGCCAACGTCAAGCCCCGCCTGCGGATGACGACCCTCTACCACTTCGCCTCGCTGCTGAACTACCTGGTCGTGGGCACGGGGAACAAGGCGGAGCTGACGGTGGGGTACTTCACCAAGTATGGCGACTCCGGGGTGGACCTCCTCCCCCTGGCCGACCTCACCAAGACCGAGGTGCGGGCCGTGGCGCGGGAGTTGAGCGTCCCTGAGCGGATCGTGGAGCGGGCGCCCTCCGCCGGGCTGTGGGAGGGGCAGACCGACGAGGAGGAGCTGGGGATCACCTACGAGCAGATCGACCGCTACCTGGAGGAGGGGAGCTCCGGGAGCGCGGAGGCGGACGCCCGGATCCGCCGCCGCTTCCTGGCGAGCCAGCACAAGCGCGAGCTCCCGCCCGCGGCCCTGCTCGCGTGATGCCGTCCGAGGCCGCGCGCCCCGACCTGGGCGCCCCGCACGAGGTGGTCCGGATCGCCCGCGTGCTGGAGGAGGCGGGCTTCTCCACCTGGGCCGTGGGCGGCGCGGTGCGCGACGCGCTGGCGGGGCGCGCCCCCGGCGATTGGGACCTGACCACCGCCGCCCGTCCCGGCGACGTGCGGCGCCTCTTCCGGCGCACCATCCCGGTGGGGATCGAGCACGGGACGGTGGGGGTGCTGGGGAAGGACGGGCGGATGTACGAGGTCACCACCTTCCGCCGGGACGTGGAGACGGACGGCCGCCGGGCGAAGGTGCGGTTCTCCGACACGGTAGAGGACGACCTGGAGCGGCGCGACTTCACCATCAACGCCGTGGCCTGGCACCCGCTCACGCACGAGGTGCGCGACCCCCACGGCGGGATCGACGACCTGCGCCGCCGCACGCTCCGCACGGTGGGCGAGCCCGCGGAGCGCTTCCGCGAGGACCGCCTCCGCGTGCTCCGCGCCCTGCGCTTCGCCGGCCGCTTCGGCCTCCAGGTCGACCCCGCCACCTGGGAGGCAGCCCGCGCCACCGCCCCCCACCTCCCGGATCTCTCCCCCGAGCGCGTCCGCGAGGAGCTGTTCAAGCTGCTGCGCGAGGTGCACCGCCCCTCCGACTCGCTCCGCCTCTACGCGGAGAGCGGCGCCCTGGCCGAGCTCTACCCGGAGCTGGCCCGCTGCGTCGGCGCCCCGGACGCGGGCGGCGAGGACGTCTGGACCCACCTCCTCCGCACCGCCGACGCCCTCCCCCGGAGCCGCCCCCTCCTGCGCCTCGCGGCCCTCCTGCACGACGTCGGCAAGCCGCGCGTGGATCCGGGCGGCGACCTCGCCTACGCCGGTCACGCCGGGGCCGGCGCCGCCGCCGCGCGCGACCTGCTCCGCCGCCTCCGCTGCTCCAACGCCGAGATCGACACCGTCACCCACCTGGTCGCCCAGCACGCCGACCTCCCCGCCGCCGACGCCCCGCGGCCGGAGTGG
>DASYWD010000119.1 GCA_035936415.1 Longimicrobiaceae bacterium | reverse complement strand
CCCCCCGCGTCCGGCTTTCCAGGCCGGACCCCACGCCGAGAATCAGGAAGAGAGAGACAGCGTGCGACCATTGAAGCGGATCTGCGTCTTCTGCGGCTCCAGCCCGGGAAGCCGCCCGGAGTACGCCGCGGCGGCGCGGGAGACGGGCCGGCTGCTGGCGGAGCGGGGGATCGGCGTGGTGTACGGCGGCGGCAAGGTGGGGCTGATGGGCGAGGTGGCCGACGCCGCGCTGGCCGCGGGCGGGGAGGTGGTCGGCGTCATCCCGGACGGGCTCATGGCGCGCGAGGTGGGGCACGGCGGCGTCACCGAGCTGCACGTCGTCCGCTCCATGCACGAGCGCAAGGCGCTCATGGCCGACCTCTCGGACGCCTTCGTGGCGCTCCCCGGCGGCCTGGGCACCTGGGAGGAGTACTTCGAGGTGCTCACCTGGGCCCAGCTCGGCATCCATCCGAAACCCTGCGGCCTCCTGAACGTACAAGGATACTACACCCCCGTGCTGGCGATGATGGACCACGCCGTGGCCGAGGGGTTCGTCCGCCCGCAGCACCGCGCCCTGGTGCTGGAGGCCGCCGCGCCGGAGCGCATGCTGGAGCTCCTAGCCGCGTTCCGCCCTCCCGCCGTGCCGAAGTGGATCGGCCGGGACGAGCGATAGGGCGCGGAACCGCCGCGGGGCACATAGCTGCAGGGTTGGATCCCCGCCGCGCGGGGCTTATCTTGCAGGGTATGCGGGCGTGACGTCGAGACACCCATTCGGTGGAAGAGCCATGCGCCGTTCAAGTCTACTCCATACCCCGCGCCGCGGCGGGAGCGCCCTCGCGGCCTTTCTTTCCCTCGTGATCCTCGCGGCCGCCCCCCTCGCCGGGGCCGCGCAGGAGGCCGGCAAGGTATACCGCATCCCCGTGACCGGGGTGGTCGAGATGGGGCTCGCCCCGTTCATCGAGCGCTCGCTCCGCGAGGCCCAGGAGGCGGGCGCCACCGCGGCGGTGCTGGACATCGACACCCCGGGCGGGCGGATCGACGCGGCGGAGCAGATCGCCGACGCGCTCCGCGACGCGCCCATCCCCACCTACGCGTACGTCAACCGCCGGGCGTTCAGCGCCGGGGCGATGATCGCGCTGGCCACCGACGGCGTCTTCATGCGCCCGGGCTCCGTCATGGGCGCGGCGACGCCGGTGAACGGGGAGGGGGAGAAGCTCTCCGAGAAGATGGTGAGCGCCATGCGCTCCGAGTTCCGGGCCCTGGCCGAGGAGCGCGGCCTGGACCCGCGCGTCGCCGAGGGGATGGTGGACGAGAGCATCGGCGTCCCCGGCGTCACCGAGCCGGGGCAGCTCGTCTCGCTGAGCACGCAGGAGGCCGCCGCCCTGGGGTACGCCCGCGAGGTGCAGGACTGGGACGGGGTGCTGGCCGCCGTGGGCGCCCCCCGCGCGCGGACCGTGACCACCGAGGTGAACTGGGCCGAGCAGGTCGTGCGCTTCGTCACCAACCCCATGGTCGCGCCCTTCCTGCTGTCGCTGGGCTTCCTAGGGCTGCTGATCGAGCTGAAGACCCCCGCCTTCGGGATGGCCGGGCTCGCCGGCGCGACCTCGCTGGGGCTCTTCTTCGGGAGCCACCTGATCGTGGGGCTGGCCGGGTGGGAGGTGCTGGTGCTGGTGGCCGCCGGGATCATCCTCCTGCTGGTGGAGGCGCTGGTCCTCCCCGGCTTCGGGGTGGCGGGGATCCTGGGCGTCCTCGCCATGGGCGGGGCCGTCGTCCTGTCGCTGCTGGGGAACTTCCCCTCCACCGGCGACGTGCTGGTGGCGCTGAACGTGGTGGGCGCCTCCATCATCGCCGTGGGCGTGGTGGGGTGGCTGATCCTGAAGCGCCTCCCGGACGACCGCCGCGCCGGCCGGATGATCCTGCACGGCTCCACCTCGCGCGAGGCCGGGTACCTGTCCGCCCCCGTGCGCTCCGAGCTGGTGGGGATCGAGGGCGTGGCGCTCACCGACCTGCGCCCCTCCGGCACGGGCGCCTTCGGCGAGGAGCGCATCGACGTGGTGTCCGAGGGCGCGTACGTGGCCGCCGGCACCCCCATCCGCATCGTCCGGGCGGAAGGGTACCGCCACGTGGTCTCCCCCGTGGCGCCGGCCTGACGCGGCAGCTCGCCGCAACCTCCGCGTCCGCCGCCCGTATGACGACGGGGGCGGACGCGGGAACCCCGCTCCGCACCCCGCCTCCCGCGCGGGCGGGAACCCTCTCTCTCTGACCGCAAAAGGGCACGATGGACGACTACCTCCTGGGCAGCACGCTCTTCATGATCTTCGTCGCGATCCTCGCGATCTTCGTCTTCTTCCGCTTCATCCCGCTGGGGCTCTGGATCCAGGCGCTCGCCTCGGGCGTGCGGCTGTCGTTCATGAACCTGTTCGGGATGCGCTTCCGGAAGGTGAACCCCGCGCGCATCGTGAACCCGCTGATCACGGCCCACAAGGCGGGGATCGCCCTGAGCTCCGACGCGCTGGAGGGGCATTACCTGGCCGGCGGCAACGTGGAGCGGGTGGTGCAGGCGCTGATCGCCGCCGACAAGGCCAACATCGACCTCCGCTTCGAGCGCGCGGCCGCCATCGACCTTGCCGGGCGCGACGTGCTGGAGGCGGTGCAGACCTCGGTGAACCCCAAGGTGATCTCCACCCCGCGCGTGGCGGCCATGGCCAAGGACGGCATCCAGCTCATCGCCATCGCGCGCGTCACCGTCCGCGCCAACATCAACCGGCTGGTCGGCGGCGCGGGCGAGGAGACCATCCTGGCGCGCGTCGGCGAGGGGATCGTCTCCACCATCGGCTCCGCGAACGGCCACGCGGCGGTGCTGGAGAACCCGGACGCCATCTCCAAGACGGTGCTCGCCAAGGGGCTGGACGCGGGGACCGCCTTCGAGATCCTTTCCATCGACATCGCCGACGTGGACGTGGGCAAGAACATCGGCGCCGAGCTGCAGACCGACCAGGCGGAGGCCGACAAGCGGATCGCCCAGGCCCGTGCCGAGGAGCGGCGCGCCATGGCCGTGGCCCAGGAGCAGGAGAACCGCGCGCGGGTGGAGGAGATGCGCGCCCGGGTGGTGGAGGCGGAGGCGGAGGTGCCGCTCGCCATGGCCGAGGCCTTCCGCAGCGGCAACCTGGGGATCATGGACTACGCCCGCTACAGCAACATGCAGAGCGACACGGCGATGCGGCGCGCGCTGGCCGCTCCCGACGGCTCGGGGTCGGGGAACGGCGAGCTGAGCTGAGCCATGGACTGGTTCGAGATCCTCCTCGTCATCATCTTCTTCGGGGCGCCGCTCCTGGGGCGCATCTTCAAGCCGGACCCGCCCCAGGAAACGCTTCCCCCCGTGGAGACGGAGGGCTACGGGGAGCAGCCCGCCCGGATCCCCGCTCCCGCGGAGGCGCGTCAGGGCGCGCAGGCACCGGTCCCGGCCACCGCCGACGGCGGGTGGTCGGCCGGGTGGGGCGCATGGCCGGGGATGGAGACGGAGGAGGACGAGGAGGAGTACGCCCCGGAGGCGGAGCGCGGGACCGCGCTTCGCCCCGCGGACCCGGAGGGGATCCATACCGTGGAGGCGGTGTCGCTGGAGCCGGTCTCCCCCGTGCTCTACGAGCGCCCCCTCCCCGCGCAGGTGCCGGTGTCGCTCGAGCTCGCCCAGGTGGACCGGAAGGCGGAGCACGCCCGCCTGCACGCGCGCTTCGCCAAGCCGGCGGCGGCCCCCCGGCCGCGCCCGGACCGGCTGGCGGACCACCTGCGCTCGCGCACGGAGCTGCGGCGGGCGATCCTCCTCGCCGAGGCGCTGGGCCCGCCGCGGTCGCTGCAGCCGTTGCGCGAGGAGCGGTAGGGCGGGCGCCCGGGGCCGCTCCGGCAGGTACTTCGAGAGGGGCCCTCCCGCGCGGGGAGGGCCCCTTTTCTTCCGCGCCGCCCGCAGCCGGAGCACGGTTCCCGCACCCCCGGCGGCACGGATGATGAAGGGGCGTTGGCGCCATGGAGCACGCACACGACCACCATCTCTTTCCGCTGGTCCGCGAGCCGCCCTCGCGCTGGGAGCGCTCCGGGCTCACGTCCGGGCAGGAGCGCTGGTTCAACCGCGTCTCCGCGGTGCTGGCGCTGGCCTTCCTGCTGGGGTGGGCCTACACCGTCGGCCTCCGCATCGCGGATCCCGCGCCCCACGACCCGGCGGCCACGCTGACGCCGCTGTTCGGCCCGTCGCTCCCGTCGGGGCTCCGCCCCCCCACCGCGCCGGCCACCCTGGGGGAGCGGATCACCCGGAACCCGCTGAGCCCCGGGGCGGACCCGCTGGCGCCCACCATCACCGCGGCCATGCTGGAGCGCACCGCGCGCGAGTACGCCGCCACCCTTCCGCCCGAGGTGCGGGGCCACAGCGGCCAGGTGTACGTGAAGATCGTGGAGCCGGGCGAGAACCCCGTCCTCCCCCGCGTGGCCACCGGTCAGCTCGCCGTGTCCACGGCGGAGCGGCTCACCGGCGAGCTGGGCGACGCGGGGATCTGGGAGGTGGTGCTGCGCGCGGGGACGCTCGCGCAGGAGGTGCCGAACCTGGCGGTGATCCGGATGGTCCCCATGTCCGCCAAGAAGAACGGGCGGATCGGCCGGTACCGCGTCGGCAACTGGCCCTGCGAGGTGGGGAGCTGCCCCGACAACCCCATCTACCGCACCCCGCCCGGGATGATCGCGGTCACTCCGCAGAACCGGGAGATGTTCCTGAGCAAGCACATCCGGCTCAAGCAGTTCGAGACAAAGCTGCAGAACGACGTCTGGCCCAAGTTCGTGGTCGTGGACCCCCAGATCCTCGACAAGATCGAGCTGGTGGTGCAGGAGCTCGAGGCCATGGGCCACCCGGTGCGGAACCTGTTCGCGGTGAGCGGCTTCCGCAGCCCGTGGTACAACGCCGGCGGGGGGAACACCTCCGGGCGCGGCGCCCTGTCCCGCCACATGTACGGCGACGCCATGGACATCGCGGTGGACAACGACCGCGACGGGCTCATGGACGACCTGAACGGGGACGGCCGCGTCAACCTGGCGGACGCGCGGATCATCGGCCGTGCCGTGGACCGGGTGGAGCAGAAGTACCCCGACCTGGTGGGGGGGATGCACTACTACCCGCCCACCGGCGGGCACCGCGGGATGGTGCACATCGACACCCGCGGGAACCGCGCCCGCTGGTAGGCTCAACCCGCAGCACGAGGAGCGCACCTTGGCAGACGCACGCGAGCACGCGCACGACCACGCACCCGGCGCGGGAGACCGCCGCACGGAGGGGCCGCGGGACGAGACGCCGCCCCCGATGATGGTCCGGGAGGACGACCTGGAGCCGCACGCCGGGCTCCGCTACATCGCCCGGCTCTTCAAGCTCCTGTCGCTCCTGCTGATCCTCCTCCTGGTGGGGGAGATCGTGATCAACCTGGTCCGGCAGGGGACGGACGCGATCCCGCTCCTGCTGGTGGAGGCCACCCGGCTGATCGTCTTCGCGGGGCTCCTGTGGGGGATGGCGGACCTGGCGCTGATGCTGATCGAGTCCAACCACGACCTGCGCGCCACGCGGATCCTGGTGGGGCGGCTGAACGGACGGCTGCAGCGGGTGGAGGAGCGGATCGCCGGCGCCGCGGCCCCCGCCACGC
>DASYWD010000118.1 GCA_035936415.1 Longimicrobiaceae bacterium | reverse complement strand
GGGCGGGCGGGGGCCGCTCGCGACGGTCGACCTGTCGGGTCTGGCCGGGGTGGCGCGGACGGGCGCGCTGGAGGCGGCGGCCGGGCAGGCGCAGCGGAGCCTGGAGCTGGCGCGCGGTCCGCTGCTGCGGATGGGGTGGTTCGATATGGGCGCCGGGGACCCGGGGCGGCTGCTGGCGGTGGTGCACCACCTGGCGGTGGACGGGGTGAGCTGGCGCGTCCTGCTGGAGGACCTCGAGACCGCCTACGCGCAGCTCCGGCGGGGGGAGGGCATCCGGCTCCCGGCGAAGACCGCGTCGTGGAAGGCATGGGCGGAGCGCCTGGCCGAACACGCCCGGTCCGGGGCGCTGGAGGCGGAGAGCGCGTTCTGGCTCGCGCAGGGCCGGCAGGGGGTCGCTCCGCTGCCGCTCGACGACGCGGCGGGGGAGAACATCCTCGCCCGGGGACGCAGCGTGGAGGTGCGGCTGAGCGAGGAGGAGACGGAGGCGCTGCTTCGGGAGGTGCCGGCGGCGTACCGCACCCGGGTGGACGAGGTGCTGCTGTGCGCGCTGGCGGGAGCACTGCGGCGCTGGACGGGCGAGCGGCGGGTGCGGATCGGCCTGGAGGGGCACGGGCGCGAGGAGGAAGTGGTCGGCGGCGTGGACCTGTCGCGCACCGTGGGGTGGTTCACGGCCGCGTACCCGGTGGTGCTGGAGCTGCCCGAGAGCCCCGAGCCGGGCGCGGCGCTGAAGGCGGTCAAGGAGCAGCTGCGCGCGGTGCCGGGGCGGGGGATCGGCTACGGGCTGCTGCGCTACCTCGGCGGGAGCGAGGCGGCCGCGGAGATGGGCGGGGCGGGGGAAGCCGAGGTGGGCTTCAACTACCTGGGGCAGTTCGACCAGACCGTCTCGGGGGAGGCGTTCTTCGCCTTCGCGCCGGAGTCGGCCGGCGCGCCGGCGGACGGCGGCGCTCCGCGCCCGCACCGCCTGGAGGTGAGCGGGTCCGTGCAGGATGGCCGCCTGGAGCTGCAGATCGGCTACGCCGCCGGGGTGCACCGGAGCGAGACGATCGAGTGCCTGGCGGAGTGGTACGCCGAGGAGTTGCGCGGCCTGATCGCCCACTGCCGCAGCCCGGAGGCGGGCGGCTACACTCCCGGCGACTTCCCCCTGGCGGGGCTGGACCAGGCTGCGCTGGACGCGCTGCTGGGGAGCGGGCGCGGGGTGGAGGACGTGTACCCGCTGAGCCCCCTGCAGGAGGGGATGCTATTCCACGCGCTCTACGCGCCCGGATCGGGCGTGTACGTGGGCCAGTTCGGCTTCGTGCTGGAGGGGCCGCTCGACGCGCAGGCGCTGGAGCGGGCGTGGCGGGGCGCGGTGGCGCGGCACGAGGCGCTGCGAGCCGGCTTCGTCTGGGAAGGGCTGCCGCGGCCGGTGCAGGTGGTCCGCCGCGAGGCGACTCCGCCCTTCCGGAGGGAGGACTGGCGTGGGCTGGACGATGCCGAGCGGCAGGCGCGCCTGGAGCGCTACCTGGAGGCGGACCGCGCGGCCGGGATCGACCCGGGCCGGGCGCCGCTGATGCGGCTCGCCCTGTTCCGGATGGGGGACGAGGAGCACCAGCTCGTCTGGACGCACCACCACCTGGTGCTGGACGGGTGGAGCCTGTCGCTGCTCTTCCGCGACGTGCTGACGATCTACGGCGCGGACACGCGGGGAGAAAGAGCGGAGCTGAAGGTGGCGGGGCGCTTCCGCGACTACCTGGCCTGGCTGCAGCGGCAGGACCTCGCCCGGGCGGAGGACTTCTGGAGAGCCCACCTGGCGGGCTTCACCTCGCCGACGCCGCTCCCGCTCCGGCACGCGGCGCCGGGCGCCGGGGTGGAGCGAGCCGGCGAGGCGTGGCTGCGCCTCCCGCCGGAGCGGACGCGGGCGCTGCGGGAGCAGGCGTGGAAGCGGGAGGTGACGCTGAGCACGCTGGTGCAGGGCGCGTGGGGGCTGCTGCTGTCGCGCTACGCGGGGGAGGAGGACGTGCTCTTCGGCGCCACGGTCGCCGGACGGCCGGCGGAGCTGCCGGGGGTGGAGGAGATGGTGGGGCTGTTCATCAACACCCTGCCGGTGCGGGTGTGGGCGGGCGGGGCGGACGGGGTGACGCTGGGCGGGTGGCTGAGGACGCTGCAGGAGGAGCAGCTGAGGACGCGGGAGCACGAGTACAGCCCGCTGGTGCAGGTGCAGCAGTGGAGCGAGCTGCCTGCCGGGGAAGCGCTCTTCGAGAGCCTGGTGGTGTTCGAGAATTACCCTATGGACGAGGGGGTGGGAGACGCGCTGCCGGGGCTGCGGGTACGCGGCAACCTGAGCGTGGAGCACACAAACTACCCGCTCCTGCTGACGGCCGTTCCGGGCGAGCGGCTGACCCTGCAGCTGCGCTACGACCGGGGCCGGGCCGGGGCGGAGAGCGTCGAGCGGATGATGGAGCACCTGGACGCGGTGCTCGAGACCATGGCGGCGGACCCCGACCGGCTGCTCGACGAGGTGTCGCTGCTGCGCGGGGCCGAGCGGGTGCAGGTGCTGGAGGCGTGGAACGCCACCGCCGCCGCGCTGCCGCGCGCCTGCGTCCACGAACTCTTCGCCGAGCAGGTCGAGCGCACCCCCCACGCCTCCGCCCTGGTCTGCGGAGGCGAGCCGGTCAGCTACGCGGAACTGGCGGGCCGCGCCGCCCGGCTCGCGCACCACCTGCGCCGGCTGGGCGTGGGCCCCGAGGCGCGCGTGGCCCTGTGCCTGGAGCGCGGGCCCGACCTGGTCGCCGGCATGCTCGCCGTCCTCCACGCCGGCGCCGCCTACGTGCCCATCGACGAGCACGCCCCCCCCGAGCGCGTCCGCGAGATCCTCGCCGACGCCGGCTGTCTCCAGCTCCTCACCCACGCCGCCTGGACCGGGGCGCTGCCCGAGCGGCTGCCCACGGGCGCCGGGCCGCTGCGGCTGGACGACCCCGCCGTCGCCGCGGCGATCGCCTGCCTCCCCGGCACGCCGCCGGCCGTGGCAGGCGACCCGGAGCAGCTGGCCTACGTCATCTACACCTCGGGCTCCACGGGCCGCCCCAAGGGCGTGGCCGTCCCGCACCGGGCCGTCGTGCGCCTGGTGCGCGGCGGAGGCTTCTTCCCCTTCGGCCCCGACGAGCGCATCGCGCAGGTCTCCAACCCCGCCTTCGACGCGGTCACCTTCGAGGTCTGGGGAGCGCTCCTCCATGGCGCCGCCCTGGTGCTCTTTCCCGCCGGGCCCCTCTCGCTGGAGGAGCTGGGCGCGACCATCCGCGAGCGGGAGGTCACCACGCTCTGGCTCACCGCCGGGCTCTTCCACCGCATGGTGGACGAGAACCTGGAGGGCCTCTCCGGCCTGCGTCAGCTGCTGGCCGGCGGCGACGTGCTCTCCCCGGCGCACGTGCGCCGGGTGCGGGAGGCGCACCCGGCGCTGCGCCTGATCAACGGGTACGGCCCCACGGAGAACACCACCTTCACCTGCTGCCACACCGTGGCGGAGCCGGTCGCGGCGGGGGCGCCGGTGCCCATCGGGCGGCCGGTGGGGAACACGCGCGTCTACGTGGTGGACGCGCACGGGGCGCCGGCCGGCGTGGGGCTGCCGGGTGAGCTGTACGCCGGGGGCGCGGGGGTGGCGCGCGGCTACCTGGGCGACGCGGCGCGCACGGCCGAGCGCTTCGTGCCCGACTCGTACTCGGGAGAGGCGGGCGCGCGGCTGTACCGGACGGGGGACCGGGTGCGCTGGCGCGCGGAGGGGGTGCTGGACTTCCTGGGGCGGACGGACGCGCAGGTGAAGGTGCGGGGGTTCCGGGTCGAGCCGGGGGAGATCGAGGCCGCGCTGCGGGAGCAGGCGGGGGTGCGGGAGGCGGTGGTGGTGGCGCGCGAGGACGCGCCGGGGGAGAAGCGGCTGGCGGCGTACCTGGTGGCGGAGGAGGGAGGGGAGGTCCCGGTGGAGGAGGTGAAGCGGGGGCTGCGGGAGCGGCTGCCGGAGTACATGATGCCGGCGGCGTACGTGGTCCTGGAGGCGCTCCCCCTCACTCCCAACGGCAAGCTGGACCGGGGAGCCCTCCCGGCGCCGGAGGCGGGGGGGGAGGAATCCGTCTACGAGGCGCCCCGCACGGCGGTGGAGGAGCTGGTGGCGGGGATCTGGG
>DASYWD010000117.1 GCA_035936415.1 Longimicrobiaceae bacterium | reverse complement strand
CCCCGAAGTCGCCGGCACCCCGCCCGCCCCGCACGGCGGGCCGCAGGGGAGCGTCGGGCCGCGCTCCCCCGTGCGCGTGGACTTCAGCGTCTCCATGAACGCGTTCGGCCCCGCGCCCATCGTGGTGGAGGCCGTCCGCGCCGCGCGCGTGGACGTGTACCCGGACCCGGAGTCGGTCGCGCCCCGCCGCGCCGCCTCGCGCCGCTGGGACCGCCCGCCGGAGGAGATCTCCTTCGGGGCCGGCGCGGCGGAGCTGCTCCACGCGCTCTGCTTCGCCTTCGTGCGCCCCCGTGACACCGCGCTGATCCCCAGCCCCACCTTCGGGGAGTACGCCCGCGCGGTGTCGCTCTGCGGCGGACGGGTGCTGCAGGGGATCGCGCCGCCCCCGGCGTACGCGCTGGACGTGGAGGAGATCGCCGCGGCCGTGGTGCAGCACCGCCCGCGCCTGGCCTTCCTCTGCGCGCCCAACAACCCGACGGGGCAGCCCTTCGCGCGCGAGGAGCTGCGGCACGTGGCGGACGCCTGCGCCGCGGCGGGGACCCTCCTGGTGCTGGACCAGTCGTTCGACGCCTTCCTGCGCGAGCCGCTGGGCACTCCCGCCTTCCCCGCCCACCCCGCCGTGCTGCACCTGCGCTCTATCACCAAGGAGCACGCGCTGGCCGGGGTGCGCGCGGGGTTCGCGGTGGGGCCGGAGAGCGTGGTCCGCGCGCTGGAGCAGGCGCGCCCGCCCTGGCCCGTCTCCACCATGGCGCAGGCCGCGGCGGTGGCCGCCTTCACCGACGCGGCCGCGGCGCACCTGGCGGCGACGCTCCCCTGTCTCCGCTTCGAGCGGGAGCTGCTGGAGGCCGCCTTCGCCCGGCTCCGCCTGCCGACCGTCCGCACCGCGACGCACTTCCTCCTGGCCGCCGTGGGCGACGCAGCCGCGCTCGCCGCGCGGCTGCGGGAGGAGCACGCGGTCCGGGTGCGCGACTGCGCCTCCTTCGGCCTGCCGGGGCACGTCCGCGTGGGCGCGCGCACCCCGGCCGAGAACAACCAGCTGGTGGGCGCCCTGGAGGCGGTGTGCTCCGGGTGACGCTGGTGCGCCACGGCACCACGGCGTGGAACGAGAGCGGGCGCTACCAGGGGTGGAGCGACCCGCCGCTCTCGGAGCGCGGCCGGGCCGAGGCGGAGCGCCTGCGCGACCGGCTGGCGGGAGAGTCGTTCGACCGCGTGGTGGCGAGCGACCTCCTCCGCGCGCGCGAGACGGCGGAGATCGCCGCCCCCGGCACCGCGGTGGAGGCGGAGCCGCGCCTGCGGGAGCTGCACTTCGGCGCGTGGGAGGGGCTCACCTGGGACGAGTGCACCGCCCGCGACGGAGACCTGCTGCGCCTCTGGACGGAGGACCCCTCCGCCCACACTCCGCCGGAGGGCGAGACCGTCGCCGACTTCGAGGCGCGCGTCGCCGCCGCGCTGGACGACCTCCCCGCCGAGGGGAGCGTGCTCGTGGTCGCGCACGCCGGGGTGGTGCACGCGGTGCTCGCCCGCTGGCTGGGCGTCACGCTGCGGCAGACCTTCCCGCTGCGGATCTCCGCCTGCGGCGTCACCCGCGCCGAGGTATTCCCGGGCGGGGTGCGGGTGACGTGCGTGAACGAGACGGGCCCTCACCCGGCGGCCTGAGAGCCGCCACCCTCTCCCATTGCTGGGAGAGGGGATCAACGGATGGGGCCCGGGAGTGAGTAACACCGACCGAAAGGATCCATGAGCGACAGAACCGACCCGCTCGCGCCGCCCGAGCCCGTCGAGCAGACGAAGGGGAAGCGCAGGGCGCCCGTCCCCCGGAAGAAGCGCCCCGGCGCATACCGGGTGCCGCCGCGGGAGAACCGCAGCGGGCTGGTGATCGTCCACACGGGCGACGGCAAGGGGAAGAGCACCGCCGCGTTCGGCATGCTGCTGCGCGCCGCGGGCCGCGGCATGAAGGTGGGCGCGTGGCAGTTCGTCAAGAGCGCCGAGACCCGCTACGGCGAGCACCTGGCGGCGGAGCGGCTGGGCGTGGAGATCGTCCCGCTGGGGGACGGCTTCACCTGGCTCTCGGAGAACATCGAGGAGGACCGCGCCCTCGCGCGGCAGGGGTGGGAGGTCTGCCGCGAGGCGCTGCGCGGCGGGGAGTACGACGTGCTCATCTTCGACGAGATGACGTACCCGCTCAACTTCGGCTGGCTGGACACGGACGAGGTGCTGGCGGAGATCCGCGCCCGGCCCGCCGGCACGCACGTGGTGGTCACGGGCCGCAACGCGCCCGGGGCGCTGGTGGAGCTGGCGGACCTGGTGACGGAGATGCGGCTCGTGAAGCACCCCTACCGCGACCAGGGGATCGGGGCGCAGCCGGGGATCGAGCTGTGAGCCCCGGGACCTCCACGACCGACCGACGGATGCGATGCCCACGATCTACCTGATCCGCCACGGCGAGACCGACTGGAATCGCCGGGGCCTCTACCAGGGGACCACGGACGTACCGCTGAACGACGCGGGGCGAGCGCAGGCGGACGCGCTCGGCGCCCTGCTCCGCGAGGTGGACTTCGACGCGGGGTACACCTCGCCGCTGCGCCGCGCCCGCGCCACCGCTGAAGCGGTGCTGCGCGGGACCGGCGTCCCGCTGGTGGAGGTGCCGGAGCTGCGGGAGCTCTCGTACGGGCTCTGGCAGGGGCGCGGCTCCGAGCCGGCGGGGCGGTGCAACCCAGGGCTGGAGTGGAGGTGGAAGCAGGACCCGTGGAGCGTGTGCTTCCCCGGCGGCGAGTCGCTGTACGACGTGCGGGTGCGGGCGGCGCGGGCCTTCGGCCGGATCGTGGACGCCCACCCGGGCGAGGCCGTGCTGGTGAGCGGACACGGCCACCTGAACCGCGTCCTGCTGATCCACGCCCTGGGCTGGGAGCGGGATCGCTTCTGGGAGATCGAGCAGACGAACGGGTGCTGCTGGCGCATCGAAGTGCCCGAGGCGGGCGGCGAGGTGCGCACCGCGGAGCGGGTCGACGCCCCGGCCGTGCCCGCCGCCGTGGAGGGCGCCGCGGGATGAGCGCCCACCCGCGCCCCGGCGAGGGCGCCCCCCGCCCGGCGGGCGAGTTTCCCCCGGATGCCAAACAGGCGGTGTACGACGCCATCGCCCTGCGCCGCGACATCCGCGCCTTCCGCCCCGATCCCGTCCCGGACGAGGTGCTGCTGCGCATCCTGGAGGCGGCGCACCGGGCCGGCTCGGTGGGCTTCATGCAGCCGTGGGACTTCGTGGTGATCCGCTCTCCGGCCCGCAGGGCGGAGGTGTACGAGCTGTTCCGCCGCGCCAACGACCGGGCCGCCGCGCACTGGGAGGGCGACCGCCGCGGCAAGTACGGCGCGCTCAAGCTGCAGGGGATCCTGGACGCGCCGCTCTCCGTCTGCGTGACGTGCGACACCCGACGCGGCGGCCCGCACGTGCTGGGGCGCGACACCATCCGCGAGACGGACGTCTACAGCACCTGCCTGGCCGTGCAGAACCTCTGGCTCGCGGCGCGGGCCGAGGGCGTCGGCGTCGGCTGGGTGAGCATCGTGGACAACGCGGAGCTGGCCGCCGCGCTGCGCCTCCCCGTCGGCGTCGTCCCCGTCGCCTTCCTCTGCGTCGGCTATCCCGTGGAGTTCCCGGAGACGCCCCTGCTGGAGGCGACCGGCTGGCGGGGACGGCTGGAGCTGGCGGAGCTGGTGCGCTTCGAGGACTGGGAGGGCGACGGCTTCGGCGACCCGCTCCGCGACCTTCTGGGCCGCCCCGGGCGGCGCGCCGGGCCCGAGGACCCGCCCGCGGCCGACGTGCCGGTGACGGTCGACGCCCTGGTCGCCGGGGTACCGGCCGTGGACCCCGGCGGCGAGCGCGCGGCGCGCGTCCGGGAGCGGCTGGACGCCCTCACCAAGCCACGGGGGAGCCTGGGCCGGGTGGAGGAGCTGGCGGTGCGGCTCGCCCGCGCGCAGGGGACCGACCACCCCGCGGCGGACCGCAAGCGCGTCCTCGTCTTCGCGGGCGACCACGGCGTCTGCGCGGAGGGGGTGAGCGCCTACCGCGCGGACGTGACCACGCGCCTCTGCTACAACTTCGTCGCGGGCGGCGGGCCCATCAACGCGCTCGCCCGCCGCGTCTGTGCCGAGCTCACCGTGGTGGACGTGGGGGTGGACCACGACTTCGAGGGGGCCACCGGGATCGTGCACCGCAAGGTGCGCCGCGGCACCGGCAACCTGGCGGTGGAGCCGGCGATGACCCGCGCGGAAGCCGAGCGCGCCCTCCTGGCCGGCGCCGCCGCGGTGCTCGACGCCCCCCCGTGCGACGTGCTCGCCCTGGGCGAGGTGGGGATCGGGAACACCACCTCCGCGGCGGCGCTGCTCGCGCTCCTCCTCGGCGTGGACGCAGACGAGGTGGTCGGCGCCGGGACCGGGGTGGGGAGCGCGACGCTGCGCCGGAAGACGGGGACGGTCGGGCGGGCGCTGGCGCGCTGCCGCGGACGGGAGATGGACGCGCTGGACGCCCTGGCCGAGGTGGGCGGGCTGGAGATCGCGGCGCTTGCGGGC
>DASYWD010000116.1 GCA_035936415.1 Longimicrobiaceae bacterium | reverse complement strand
GACGGGAACCTTCCCGTCCGCCCCCGCCGCAGTTCCGCCCCCGCCCGCCGCTCGATCCGGAGCGCGGTCCGGCTGCTGGTGGCCCTTCAGGGATCCAGGATGCGAAGGTCCTCCGGCCTGCGCCAGCGGATCCACCAGCCGGCGCCGCCCGGGGCGGGTACCAGCACCCCGGTGGCGAGGACTCTCGCGCCCGGCACGAACCCGCTGCCGCGGAAGTTGAGGCGGAAGCCCAGGAAGAAGTCCACCGGCCCGGAGCCGTCGTTCAGGCGCAGGAACGACTCACCCTCCACGTTGAACGTGTCCACGACCGTGGCGCGCACCTGCACCTGCGCCGCGTCCAGCGTCCCCCCGCCCGCTGTGGCGGCCGTCCCGGTGGTGACCACCATCGGCGCCGGGGCGCCGACGCGCGAGGGAAGCTGGAAGACGAGCGCGTCGTCCAGCGTGGGCTGGCCCCGGGTTCGCGAGGTGACGCCCAGGACCCGCACGCTGTCGCCTACCCCCGCCCTGGCCTGCAGGCGCGTCGCGCGGATGGAGCGTTCAACGCCGCTCACGTGCGCGGTGTCGGCGTAGGCGGCCACCACCGTCCCCTCCACGAAGACGCGCCGCCCCGCCGGGAACGTCCGCGCCTCCTCCACCGTCAACTTGGGATAGGTGACCCCCACGGCCACGGTGACGGTGTCGTTCGGCGGGACCGCCGCGGTGGGCGTGGGCGCGAGCAGGCGGATGCTGTCGCCCAGGCGCGCCGGGTCCACGATCACCTCGTAGCGGCCGATGGGGACGTTCAGGATGCGGAAGACGCCGCTGCTGTCCGCGGTGGCCTTCGCCACCACGGCGCCGGTGCCCGGCGTCACAAGCCGGACTTCCGCCGCGGGGAGGGGGCGGTCCAGCTGCTCGGGCCCCACGCCGTTGCCGTTCCGGTCGAGGAAGACCACGCCCCGGACGGCGCCGGTAGACTCCACCTCCAGCACCTTCCCTCCCTCGCAGCCGGCCGCCAGGGCGGCCGCCCCCAGGAGGAGCGCGGAAACCGAGAGATTGCGCATATCAGTAGCTCACCTGGAATCCGATGCGGAGCGTGCGGCCGGTCGCGTAGCGGGCGATCGGGCTGCCGAAGTTGGGATTCGCGACCAGCGGCACGGAGACCCGTCCGCCCGCGCTCTGCAGCGCCCCGGCCGGGTCCACCAGGTACAGGGCGCGGTCGGGCTCCCCGGCGCTGGAAGAGAGCAGGTTGAAGCCGTCCACCACCAGGCTCGCGGAGCGGCCCCGGGCGCGCAGGAAGTCCAGCGCGACGCGCGCGTCCAGCGAGTGCACCCCGTCCTCCCGGCAGGAGTTGCGCTCCGCGAAGTCGCCGGTGGCCGCCAGGCAGCTCCAGGTGGAGGCCACCGCCCCGAAGCCGGGCACCGCGGGGTCCAGGAAGGCCGGGTCGTTGCGGGCGGAGCCGTCGCCGTTGGCGTCCACCCCGGGGCGGAACCCGGGGGTGAAGGGATAGCCGGAGCGGAAGCGGTACACCGCCGCCAGGCGGGGCGACACCGCTCCGCCCAGGCGCAGCTCCCCGCCCAGCGTGGCGCGGTGCGGCACGTCGAAGTCGGAGCGGCCCTCGGTCCAGTCGCTGCCGGCGGCCCGCGGGAAGGGCGCCAGCATGGCGTCCGCCCACCCGCTGCGGGCGCCCACCCAGTTGTCCTCGGTTCCGGAGAAGGTGTAGCTCCCGAAGACGCCGAGCCTCCCCCCCGGGCGGTGCTCCAGGGCCACCGTGGCTCCCCGGTACTCCGACCACCCGTCGCTGTTGATGGCGAACACCTGGTCGAAGCCGGAGAAGCGGCGGTTGGACCCCGGCTGCGCGAAGAGGAGCGTCCCCTGCCTGGCGAGCGTGCCGAAGACGGGGCGGCCGTTCTGGTCGGTGGCGGCGGGGACGGGGGCGAGGTTCAGGTCCGCGCGCCGCGGGAGGAGCTCCGTCCTCCGGTAGGCGAACGCCAGGTGGACCGCAGTTCCCGGCGCGAGGAGCCGGCTCACCCCGAGGTCGCCGCGGGCGCTCCGGGGCGCCTGGTACTCGGCCAGGAGGGTGAGCGTCGGGCCCAGGTCGGTCCCCACACCCGGGGGGACGTCCGGCCACTCGCCCAGCGTGCCGGCGCCGCGCCGCACTCTCAGGCGGCCGTCGTTCGCCAGCACCTCGCCGATCACGGCGGGGTCGGCAGCGTCGTAGAAGATCCCGGCGGAGCCCCGCACCACCCAGGGGCTCTCCTCGCCCCGGCTCCACTGGAAGCCGGCCCGGGGCCCGAGCAGTGCCTTCGTCCGGCCGATCTCGGTGTTCGCCAGCTTGGTCAGCCGGGCCCACTCCTCCTGGAGCCGGACGTCGCCCGAGGGGAGCACGTCCGCGTCCACGCGGAGGCCCAGGAGGAGGTCCAGCCCGGGCGAGACGGTCCAAGTGTCCTGCAGGTACGCCGAGAAGCGGGGGAGCGTGAAGCTCGCCACCGGGAGCGTCCCCACCGGCTGGGCGAAGTACCCCTCGCCCCGGGCGAAGCCGCCGAGCGTGGGGAAGAAGAACTCGCCGGTGCCGCCGGGGACGTACCTCCCCTCGTAGCTCGCGGCGTTCACCGCGGCACCCCCCTTCAGCAGGTGCGCGCCCGCGCGGCCCTGCAGCGTGCCGGAGGCGTACAGGACGGTGCGGTCGAAGGTCCCCGCGTAGGCGCCGCCGGAGCCCAGCTCCAGCCCCTCCGAGGCGATCGCGGTGGAGGGGAGGAGCCGCCCTCCCGCGGCCGCGCCGGAGGGCTCGCGCCGGCTGCGCTCCACCCCCAGCCGGACCTCCTGCGCCACCACTTCGCCGAGCTGCGACGCGAGCGTGGCGGCGACCGACAGGTCCAGCCCTTCCGAGCCCCCGCCCACGCGCCCTAGCCAGGCGCCCAGCGCGCCCTGCGGCGCGCTCACCGACGCCGCGTTGGCGCGCACGGTGAGCGCGTGCGCGCTGGAGAACTGCCAGTCAACTCGCCCGAAGCCGGAGAGCACCTCGGTGGTGAGGAGCCTCGCGTCCGCCCCGCCGAGCGCCACGCCGTACGCGCTCTGCGCCACCTCCACCAGGCTGTCCGCGGCCGCCACGAAGGGGCTCCCGTACTGCAGCGGCGTCTCGAAGCGGCGCGCCTCCACCCCCAGCACGAAGCTGGCGGTGTCGCGGACGATGGGGCCGCTCAGGAGCACGCCCCCCTGCATCCCGGCGTGCGAAACCGAGCCGGGGCCGAACGGGGCGCTCCCGTCCAGCGAGCCCGTCCCCCAGCTTCCGAAGCCCGACACGCGGAAGTCGCGCGTGCCGCGGCGGGTGTAGCCGCTCAGGAGCCCGCTCCCGAAGCCGCTCCACTCCACGTCCGGCGCGCCGGTGACCAGCTCCGCCTGCTGCAGCACCTGCAGCGGGAAGGCCACCAGCCCCGCCGGGTCCGCCCCGGCCCCGGGGCGCCGCGCCGGCGCGAAGGGCACCCCGTCGATGAGCACCCCGGTCATCCGCGCGGGGAGGCCCTCCACCTCCAGCCCCGGCCCCGCGTTGCTGGTGAGGCGCGCCAGCTC
Source organism: Longimicrobiaceae bacterium (assembly GCA_035936415.1). Classification (NCBI taxonomy): domain Bacteria; kingdom Pseudomonadati; phylum Gemmatimonadota; class Longimicrobiia; order Longimicrobiales; family Longimicrobiaceae; species Longimicrobiaceae bacterium. The sequence goes on along the minus strand of DASYWD010000116.1, from coordinate 3,418 downwards.
GTCCAGCCCGTAGCGCTCGGCCGGGAGGGCGGCCACCTCCCACGGGGTGAACCACTGTCCGCCCCCGGCCCGCGAGGAGGCCAGGACGCCGGTCCCATAGCGGACCGTGTCCACCCCCGCGGCAGTGGAGGCGGGGTTCAGGCGGATCCGGAGATCCAGCCGCCGCCCCGGCCGCACCGGCACCCCGACGAGCTGCTGCGGCGCGAAGCCGACGCGCTCCACCAGCAGGTCGTAGCTCCCGGCGGGGAGGAAGGTCGCCGTGAAGCGGCCGTTCGGGGCGACGGCGAGGGGGCGCGTGGACCCCACGGAGGCGTCCGTGAGGAGGATGCTCGCGTCGGTGAGCAGGTTCCCATCGGCGCTCCGGACGGTTCCCTCCAGGGCGCCGCTGGTGACGCTCTGCGCCGCCGCCGGGGCGGCGAGGGCGAGCGCGGCTGCGAGGCAGAGGACCCACTCCGTGGGACGGCGCGGACGTATCATGGCTTTCCAGTGAGTCGTGACAGGGCAGGCGAGCCGGCGCGGACTGGAAGCCGCCGCACCGCCTCCATACTGCCGCGCTCCAGGCGCCCGCGCAACACGTGTTGGATGCGGGGCGGCCGTCCGCGGCGCTCCACGGACCGCACGAGCGTGGGTGCGGCGCCACACCCCGGGGACGGCTCCGCCCCGGGGGGTGCGGCGCCGTCTCAGGCCACCGCGACGGCGCCGGCCGCCGGCTCGTCCAGCGGCAGGGTCTCCCCGCGCGCCAGGTCCTCTGCGTACCAGGCCAGCGCCTCGTGCAGCCCGTCGGCCACCGAGTGCGTCGGCTCGAAGCCCAGGCGCGCGCGGATCCGGGTGATGTCCGCCTGCGATTCGCGGATGTCGCCGGGCCGGGCCTCGCGGTACAGGGGCCGGACCTCGCCCAGGGAGGGGTGGTGGCGCGCCAGGCCGTCGCGGATCAGCCCGAACAGCCGGTTGAGCGTGGTGCGCTCGCCGCAGGCCACGTTGTACACCTCGCCGGTGGCCTCGTCCGGGGCCGTGGCGGCCAGGAGGTTGGCCTGCACCACGTTCTCCACGTAGCAGAAGTCGCGGCTGTTCTCCCCGTCGCCGTTGATGGCGCAGGGCTCGCCGGTGAGCAGGTTCCTCACCCAGATGGGGATGACCGCCGCGTAGGGGCCTTCCGGGTCCTGCCGGCGTCCGAAGATGTTGAAGTAGCGCAGCCCCACCGTGGGGATCCCGTAGCTGCGCTGGAACACCCCGGCGTACAGCTCGTTGACGTGCTTGGTGACCGCGTAGGGCGAGAGCGCCCGCCCGACGGCGTCCTCGGTCTTGGGAAGCGAGGGGTCGTCGCCGTAGACGGCGCACGAGGCGGCGTAGACGAAGCGCCGGGTCCCCGCGTCGCGCGCGGCGCTGAGCACGGCCAGGAAGCCGTTCACGTTGACGTCGTTGGCCAGGAGCGGCTGCTCCATGGAGAGCGGCACCGAGCCGAGCGCCGCGTGGTGCAGCACGTGGTCCACACCGCGGCACGCCTCCCGGCAGGCTTCCGGGTCGCGGATGTCCGCCTCCAGGAAACGGAAGCGGCAAAGGCGGTCGGGATCGCCGCGCAGGGCGTCGTCCAGGTTGCGGGCGTGCCCGGTGGCGAAGTTGTCCATCCCCACCACCGTCTGCCCCAGGTCGAGCAGGGCGTCCAGCAGGTTCGAGCCGATGAACCCCGCCACGCCCGTCACCAGCCAGGTGCGGGGGCGCAGGCGCAGGTCCTCCTTCACTTCCTCGTAGCGACTCATCGAGAGCAGGGAGCGCGGGTGCGGAGCGCCGGACGCGGGCCGGAGGGGCCCGTGCCGGTCAGCTCCGGATCGTGTGTGTCAGGCGTCGGGACTCGGTTGGGGACCCGGGCGGATCGAAGTGCAGGAGCGACTGCACCACCCGCATGGCAGCGCGCCCGTCCCACCCCTCGGGGCAGTGCTCCCCCGGGCGGGTGCGCCCCTCGGCCCAGGCCTCGCGGACCGCCGCGGCGACCGCCTCGGGCGGGCCCTGCGCCACGCGCGCCGTCTGCGCGCGTGCGGCGCCGGGGCGTGCCTGGCGGGAGCGGAGCGAGACGCAGGGGATCCCCATCCCCTGCGCCATGGTTTCCATCTCGGCGGAGTCGGTCAGGATCACGCCGGCGCCCTCCACCAGCGAGAGCACCTCCGTGTACCCCTCGGGGCGCGGGTCGCAGAGCGTCTCCAGCAGCGGCGCGGCGCCGAGCTCCTCCAGCCGGGCGCGTCCGAGCGGGGGGAGCACCAGCGCCACCGGGATCTCCTCCGCCACCCCGCGGATCCCCTCCAGCGCGGCGCGCAGCGCCTCCGGGCGCCCCAGGGTGGCGGGGTGCTCCAGGACGGCCGCCACGTACCCGCCGCGCAGCAGCCCGAAGCGGCCGGGGTATCCCAGGCCGATGGCGCGGGGGAGGAGCGAGAAGAGGGTGTCGATCAGCATGCTGCCGACGAAGGCCACCCGATCCTTGGAGACCCCCTCGCGGGTGAGGTTGGCGAAGGCCTCGTAGCTGGGGGCCAGGAGGAGGTCGGCGAGGTGGTCCATGAGGATCCGGTTCGCCTCGTCGGCAACGCGCCAGTCGCCCTCGCGCGAGCCCGCCTCCAGCCGGGCGATGCGGAAGCCCACCTCGGCCCGGAGCTTGGAGAGCACGAACGAGCAGGTGAGCGCCGCGTCGGTCTCTCCCACCAGGACGATCCAGTCCGGGCGCATCTCCGCGGTGAGGGGCTCCAGCGCCTGCATGGCCTGGACGATCTGCTGCGCGTGGCTCCCGGGCTCGATCCCCAGGGAACAGGCCGGCTCCGGCACCTGCAGCTCGGAGAAGAGCGCCTCCAGCGGCGGGAGGTCGCCGGGGTGGCCGGTGTAGGCGAGGAGGCCGTCCTCGCCGAACTCGCGCAGGGCGCCGAAGATGGGCGCGGCCCGCACCAGGTCCGCCTGGGATCCGAGCAGGAGGAGGGTTCGCATCGGATCAGTCGGCAGCGGCGATGGTGGGCTCCACGACCGGCTCCGGCCGGTGCTCCCCGGCGAGCCCCACCACCCGCGCGCCGCCCTCGACCCCCCGCATCACCCCCCGGGTGTCCACCACCAGGTGCGCGTGCTCGGCCACCTTCCGATAGCTGACCGCGGAGTGGTCCGTCACGATCACCACCACGTCCATCGCCGACAGCAGCTCGGCGGAAAGATCCGCGCTGCGCATGGGGAGGTTCCTGAGCGGCGTGTGGCCGTCGTCGGCGATCACCGGGCAGTGCGGGTCGTGGTAGAACACCCACGCCCCGCGCTCCTGGAGGAGGCGCATGATCTCGAGCGCGGGGCTCTCGCGCAGGTCGTCGACGTCCTTCTTGTAGGCGACGCCCAGCACCAGGACGCGGCTGCCGCGCACGGCCCTGGACTCGTCGTTGAGCGCGTCGGCCACCTTGCG
>DASYWD010000115.1 GCA_035936415.1 Longimicrobiaceae bacterium | reverse complement strand
GTCCTCGCCCTCGCGGCGGGCCCGGAGGACCGGGCGCGCCTCGCGGGCACCGCGTGGGCGGGGCTGCTCCGCCGCGGCGACCGCCTGCTCCCCCGCGCCCCCTCCCGAGCCTGATCGCTTCCGACCCGTAGATGACCGTGCAGACCGAGTTCGGCCGATTCTTCCTCCCCGGCCCCACCGAGGTGCGCCCCGAGGTGCTGGCGGCGATGACCCGCCCCGTGATCGGGCACCGGGGCCCGGAGATGTCCGCCCTGCTGCGGGAGGTGGACGCCCCGCTGCGCGCCCTGTTCCGGACCTCGCGCCCGGTGTACGTCTCCTCCTCCTCGGCCACGGGGCTGATGGAGGCCGCCGTCCGCAACGGCGTGCGCCGCCGCGCGCTGGCGCTGGTGAACGGCGCCTTCAGCGGCCGCTTCCGCGACCTGGTGCCCGAGTGCGGGCGCGAAGTGGAGACGTACGAGGTGGAGTGGGGCGCCGCGCACGACCCGGAAGAGGTGCTGCGCAGGCTCCGCGCGGGCGGCTTCGACGCGGTGACGGTGGTGCACTCCGAGACCTCCACGGGGGTGCTGAACCCGCTCCCGGAGATCGCCGACGCCGTCCGCGCCGCCGAGCGCGAGGGCGGCGAGGAGATCCTCCTCCTCGTGGACGGCGTCACCAGCGTGGGCGGAGCCCTGGTGGAGGCGGAGGCCTGGGAGCTGGACCTCCTCCTCACCGGCTCGCAGAAGGCGATGGCGCTCCCCCCGGGGCTCGCCTTCGCCACGGTGTCGCCCCGCTTCCTGCGGCGCGCGGATACGATCCCCGAGCGCGGGCAGTACTTCGACCTGGTGGAGTTCGACCGGGCGTGGGAGAAGCACCAGACCCCCAACACCCCCGCCGTCAGCCTGATCTACGCGCTCGCCGAGCAGATGCGGCGGATCGAGGCGGAGGGCGTGGAGGCGCGCGCCGCCCGCCACCTCGCCATGGCCGGGCGCTGCGCGGAGTGGACGCTCGGCGAGGGCGCGCGCTGGGGGCTCTCCCTCCTCGCGCCGGAGGGCTTTCGCTCGCCGACGCACACCGCCATCCTTCTCCCGCCACATCTGCGGGGGACGCAGGTGGCCGCGGCGATGGAGGCGCGGGGCTGGACGATCGCCCCGGGGTACGGCAGGCTCAAGGACACGACGTTCCGAATCGGGCACATGGGAGACCACACGGTGGATGAGCTGAACGGGCTGCTGGCGGTTCTGGAGGAGGTGCTGGGATGACGGCTGCCGCGCACTTCCGGGTGCTGGTGACGGACGAGGTGGACCCGGAGGGGGTCGCCCTGCTCCGGTCGGCATCGCGGATCGAGGTCGTGGAGCGGCCGACCCTCCCCCCCGCCCAGCTCCTGGAGGAGATCGGGGAGTACGACGCCATGGTGGGGCGGAGCGCGACCCGCGTGACCGGGGAGCTGCTGGAGCGCGGCGAGCGCCTCCGGGTGATCGGGCGCGCCGGGGTGGGGGTGGACAACATCGACCTGGAGCGCGCCACCCAGCTCGGGATCGCGGTCATCAACGCCCCCGGCGGGAACACCGTCTCCGTGGCGGAGCTCCTCTTCGGGGTGCTGATCTCGCTGGTGCGCCACCTCCCCGCGGCCGACGCCTCCATGCGCGCGGGCCGCTGGGACCGCTCCAAGCTGGGCGGCACCGAGCTGCGGGGCCGCACCCTCGCCATCGTGGGGCTGGGGCGCATCGGGACGGAGGTGGCGCGCCGCGCCCGCGCCTTCGGGATGCTGGTGGTCGCCTACGACCCGTACGTATCCGCCGCCCGCTTCGAAGAGCTGGGCGTGGAGCGGGCCGCACGCCTGCAGGACGCGCTGGAGCAGGCAGACGTGCTTACCGTGCACGTCCCGCTCTCCGACCAGACGCAGGGAATGATCGGCGCGCCGGAGCTGGCGCGGCTGGGGCCGCGCGCCATCGTCCTGAACCTGGCGCGGGGCGGGATCGTGGTGGAGGACGCGCTGGTGGAGGCCGTCCGCACCGGACGCATCGGGGGGGCGGCGCTGGACGTGTTCTCGCGGGAGCCGCTGGCCGCGGACCACCCTCTGCGGCAGCTTCCCAACGTCATCCTCACCCCGCACCTGGGCGCCTCCACCACCGACGCGCAGCGGAGCGTGGCGATCGAGGCGTGCGCTGCGGTTCGCGACGCGCTCCTCACCGGCGACCTGAGCGCCGCCCTGAACGCGGCGGGGGTGGGCGGCGCCGGGTGGGCCGAGATGCGCCCGCTCATGCAGCTCACCGACCGGCTGGGGCGGCTCGGGCGCTGCCTTCTCCCCGTGGGGCTCAACGGGGTGGAGCTGCGCTACTCCGGCCCTCGCGAGGAGGCGCCGCGGGCGCTCCTCCTCGCCGCCCTGCAGGGCGCGCTGCGCGACGTGATCGACCGCCGCGCCATCAACCTGGTGAACGTGCACCACGTCGCCACCGAGCGGGGGATCGAGACCACCTGGGCACAGGTCGCCGGGCGCGGGGAGCTGGGGGAGGAGGTGGAGCTCCGGCTGGACGGCGGCGACCGGAGCGTCCGCGTGGGCGGCGCGCTGCTGGGCGAGGCGCACGGCCGGATCACCCGCATCGGGGGCTTCCGCGTGGACGTGGCGCCGCGCGGCACCCTGGTGGTCCTCCGCAACCACGACGTCCCGGGCGTGATCGGCCGGGTGGGGACGGTGCTGGGCGAGGCTGGGGTGAATATCGCCGAGTACCACCAGGCCCGCCTGCAGGCGGGGGGCGAGGCGCTGGCCGCCATCTCGGTGGACGGGCGCGTCTCGCAGGAGGTGATGGACCACCTCGGCGGCCTCCCCGAGGTGCTGGACGTCCGCCAGGTGGACATGGAGTAGGGCGGGCCCCGGCACGGCTCCTGCGGACTCCGGCAGCGCCGGACGCGGCAC
>DASYWD010000114.1 GCA_035936415.1 Longimicrobiaceae bacterium | reverse complement strand
AGACTGCATCTCTTCGACCACCCAGGCAACCATCAACCTCTCTTCCTGCCTTCGGTTCCCTCCTCTCCCTACCTGCCCTCCCTCTTACCTCCTCCTGCTCCCATCGTTCTCCCCCTTCTCGACTTGTGGGTAATGCGTAGCAGAATTGGGGGAGGGTGGCGAGCCTAAGCGAGCCGGGTGGGGGCCCGCCGGGTGGGGGCCTTTACCTCGTCTGCAGCGCCATCGCCGCGCCCGCGCCGATCCCGGCGGCGTCCCACACCAGGTCGCGCGGGGAGAAGGCGCCGCCGGGGAGGCGCTGGTCGCGCAGCTCCTTCCAGATGCCGAAGCCGGCGCCGACGCCCGCGCCCGCCAGGGCGCTCGTCTCCGAGTCGGCGCCGGTGGCGCGCACCGCGGCGGCGGACATGGCGGTCACCACGACCGAGGCGAAGAAGTGCTTCCACTTGTCCTCGGCCAGCCAGCGGTCGGCCGGCTGCTGCGGGCGGCCCTGCTGGAGCGACATGCAGAGCACGAGCATGCAGAGGTTCATCGGTTCTCTCCGTGGTCGGCCCAGGCGCGGGCGGCGCCGAGCGCCCGCCGCCATCCTTCCAGCCATGCCGCCCGGCGCTCCGGGTCGGCGGCCGGCGCGAAGTCCGCCGTCTCCGGGCGGGCGGCGAGGAAGTCCGCCGGTGTTCGCCAGACGCCGAGCGCCAGCCCCGCGAGCCCCGCCGCCCCGAAGGCGGTCATCTCCAGCATGGCCGGCCGGCGCACCGGGACGCCCAGCACGTCGGCCTGGAACTGCATCAGCCAGTCGTTCTCCGCCGCGCCGCCGTCCACGCGCAGGGCCCCGAGCGTCACGCCGGAGTCCGCCTCCATCGCCTCGGCCACGTCGCGGGTGGCGTACGCCATGGCCTCGAGCGCGGCGCGGGCGAGGTGGGCGCGCCCCGTGCCGCGCGTCAGCCCCACGATGGTGCCGCGCGCGCCCGGCTCCCAGTGCGGCGCCCCCAGCCCGGTGAACGCCGGGACGAAGTACACTCCGTCGTTGTCCTCCAGGCCGCGCGCCAGCCCCTCCGTCTCCGCCGCCTGCGCGATCACGCCCACGGCGTCGCGCAGCCACTGCACCGCCGCCCCGGCGATGAAGATGGAGCCCTCCAGCGCGAAGGCGCGCTCCCCGCGCGGGCCGCACGCCGCGGTCGTCAGCATCCCGTGCCGCGAGGGGACCGGCTCGCTCCCGGTGTGCAGCAGGAGGAAGGCGCCGGTGCCGTAGGTGTTCTTCCCTTCCCCGGGCATGACGCAACCGTGCCCGAAGAGCGCCGCCTGCTGGTCGCCTGCGATCCCCGCCACCGGGATCTCCGCCCCGAACGAGGCGCCGTCCGTGGGGCCGTACACCTCGCTGGAGGCGCGGATCTCCGGGAGCACCGCCCGCGGCACGCCGAAGGTGTCCAGCATCCCGGCGTCCCACTCGCCGGAGCGGAGCCCGTAGAGCAGCGTCCGCGAGGCGTTGGTGGGGTCGGTCAGGTGCAGCCGGCCGCCGGTGAGCTTCCACACCAGCCAGGAGTCGATCGTCCCCGCCGCCAGCTCCCCCGCCTCGGCGCGGCGCCGCCCGTCCGGCACGTTGTCGAGCAGCCACGCCAGCTTGGTGCCGCTGAAGTAGGGGTCGATCACCAGCCCGGTGCGCTCGCGCACCTCCGGCTCCCGCCCCTCGGCCTTCATGCGCCGGCACACGTCGGCCGTGCGCCCGTCCTGCCAGACCAGTGCGCGGTGCACCGGCTCCCCCGTGGCCCGGTCCCACAGCACGACGGTCTCGCGCTGGTTGGTGATCCCGATCCCGGCGAGCCGGTCCAGCCCCGTCCCCGCCGCCTCCGCCGCCCGGTGCGCCACCTCCCGCGTGACGCGCCAGATCTCCTCCGCCTCGTGCTCCACCCACCCCGGCCGCGGAAAGTGCTGCGTGAACTCGCTGTACGCCCGCCCGCGGATCTTCCCGTCCGCGTCGATGACGAGGCAGGTGGTGCCGGTGGTGCCCTGGTCGATGGCGAGGATCATTCCGCCTCCCCTACGCGCCGTAGCTCCCCGAACCCGTACCTCCACCCGAACCTCTCGATCAACCCCAGCATCCGCACCACCGGCAGCCCCATCACCGCGAAGTAGTCGCCCTCGATCCGCTCCACGATGGCGGAGCCGAAGCCCTGGATGCCGTACGCGCCGGCCTTGTCCATCGGCTCGCGGGTGGCGACGTACTCCTCGCACTCGCGGCGGTCCAGCGAGCGGAAGCGGACCCGGACGCGCTCCAGGCCGGACTCGATCCGGCCGCCGTGGGACACTGCGATCCCGGTGTGCACCTCGTGGTCGCGGCCGGACAGGCGCAGCAGCATCTCCACGGCCTCGCCGTCGTCCTTCGGCTTGCCGAGCACGTTGCTGCCGAGGACGACGATTGTGTCGGAGCCCACCACCAGCGCCTCGGGCCGGTCGCGGGCGACGGCGACGGCCTTCTCGCGGGCCAGGCGCTCCGCGTGCGCGGCGGGCATCTCGTCGCCCAGGTAGCTCTCGTCGATGTCGGCGGGGAGGGTTTCGAACTCCAGGCCCAGACGGCCGATCAGCTCGGCGCGGCGGGGAGACTGCGAGGCAAGGATCAGGGGCGGGGGCTGCAGGGCGTCGGCGTCCGGCATGGTCGGAGTGCTCGGGGTCGGAGGAGACGGAGACGGCCCGGCAAGCTGCCATTTCCGCGCCACGGCGCGCAACCCGGGGGCGAGCATGCTTCACCGGAGAAATAAGGTTCTGGCGCCCGCGCCCGCTTGTCCTTACTATTGGGGGTTGTGCCCGCCCTACCGCACCCCCCAGAATCCCCGAGGACAGCATGATCCGGTCCTGTTCCCTCCCGAAAGCAGGCGTGCTCACCCTGGCGCTGGTCCTTCTCGCCGGGCCGCTGCACGCCCAGATCCCAGGGCTTCGCGACGCCGCGTCGCGCCTGGGCAACCGCCTCCCCGACATCAGCGGCATGCTGCAGGGGAAGCCGCCCATCACCACCAGCCTCCAGGACGCCAAGTTCGCCGTCGACTCGCTGGACAACTTCAGGCCCGACCGGCCCGAGGGGCGGCTCCTGCGGATCGCGCTCACCGGCCTGGGGATCCGCACCTTCAACGGGATGCCCGTCGATTCGCTCGACCCGTACCCGCTCCGGGCAGGCAGCGTGGCTGCGGTGGACTCGCTGGACCCGTTCCCCGTCCGGGACATGCTGGCGCTGCAGCGGACCCCCAGCGGCGGGTTCGTGCTGCAGCCGGGCTACTACGAGATGCACACCCAGAGCTACTGCATCCACGCGGGGACGCACGGCCCCGGCGGCGGCGACGGGTACCTGTTCGCTCCGCCCGAGGGACCCGCCGAGGAGGCGGTGATGACCATTCTCCGCAACTCGGTGAACCACCCCGAGATCGAGCAGCAGAAGATCCAGACGCTGCTCTGGGCGATCATCGCGCGCGCCAAGTTCGAGGACCTCTCGGCGGAGCACAAGGCGACGGCCTCGCGGCTGATGACGCCACAACAGATCGCCATGCTGAACCGGAGCGCCCTGGACCTCGTCCCCGGCCCGGCGCTGGACCGCGCCCTGACCAGCCTGCCGCCGCTGGTGCGGCAGGTGGTGGAGGCAGAGGCTCGGCTCCGGCAGATGCTCATCAACCCGACCACCTCCTTCGCGGAGCTGGAGCGGGTGGCGGTCCTCGCGGGGGCGGTCGGGATGGGCCCGGGGAGCCGGGAGGTCCCCACCGGGCGCTGGTCCCGGCACCCGGACGGGTACTACGTCCGCTACCTCCCGCAGTCGTACAGCCACACGGTCATGCAGGTGTGGGTGCCCAAGGGGAGCCCGGCGGTGGGGAAGGAGCTCGACCCCGCCATGCACATCGCGATCCCCGGGAACACGGCCCGGCAGCGGCTGATCCAGTCCGGGCGCCCGCGGCAGCAGACGTAGGCCGGCGGGCGGCGGAAGACGAAGGGGGTGCGGCGCTCGGCCGCACCCCCTTTGCGTTCAGGCAACCGATAGAGACGGCGCCCGCTCAGCCCTGCTGCCGCGTCCACCGGAGCTGGAACTCCAGCTCGTCCTCGCCCCCGGAGCGCTCGTGCTCCACGCTCACCCGGGCGTCCACCGGGACCACCATCCGCTCGCCGGCCACCTGGATGGTGAACGGCTTCTCCTGCTCCAGCGCGTCGGCCAGGCGGCGCAGCTTGGCGACGAAGTCCTTCTTGGAGTACACCTTGTCGATGTCGCGGTCCTCCAGCTCGTTCATGGCTCTCCTCCGGGCAGTCGGTTGAATTCCGCGACGGCTCAGCGCTCCAGCACCAGCGTCACCGGGCCGTCGTTCACCAGCTCCACCTGCATCATCGCGCCGAACTCGCCGGTCTCCACCGGGCGGCCGGCGGCGCGAAGCATCTCCACGAAGCGCTCGTACAGCGGGACGGCGGCCTCCGGGCGCGCGGCGTCCACGAAGCTCGGACGGCGGCCCTTCCGCGCGTCGCCGTACAGCGTGAACTGCGAGACGACCAGGACGGCGCCGTCCACTTCGTCCACGGACAGGTTCATCTTCCCCTCGGCGTCGGTGAAGACGCGCAGCCCCACGACCTTCTCCGCCATCCAGCGGAGCGTGTCCTCCGTGTCGCCGCCGGTGAAGCCGGCGAGGAGGAGCAGCCCCCGGCCGATCTCGCCGGTGACGCGGCCCTCCACGGTGACGCGGGCGCGGGAGACGCGCTGCAGGACGACGCGCATGGGTGCTGCGTTCGGGGGACGGGGCTCCGGGCGGGCGGGAAGGTACGGGGCGCGGGGCGGGCTGCGCAACGAGCCGCGCCGGGCGGGTCAGAACATCCCGGTGAAGTTGGGGCCCACGACGGTGTTGTAGTTGTGCTGCACGCCCTGGTACCAGCTCCCCTTGATGGTGTTGCAGCTGGAGCAGATGGGCACGAGGTTCGACGTCTTGTTCAGCCACTGGTTCCTCGCCGCGCGCGACATGTCGCGCCCCTTCTGGTTCCAGTGGCGCGCCACGGGCTTGACGTGGTCGATGGTGTAGTCCTGCTTGGACGCGGGGTGCGGGGCGATGTTGTACGGTGGGTGCGTCCCGAAGGGGACGCCCGGACAGGTGTAGTGCAGGCCGACGGAGGCGTTGACGATCCCCCGGACGTAGGTTTTGGCCGCCTGGCTGAACCCGCCGTAGAACAGCTTCCGGATGGCGTCGCCGCTCCGGTAGGCGGGGACGAGCATGTTGCCGGGCCCCACGCAGGGATCGGGGTGGTTGAGCCGGTTCAGCACCGCCGCGGTCTCCGGCGAGAGCCCGCCCAGGTTGCGCACGGCGAGCAGCTCGGCCAGCACCGCGGCGACGGCCTGCGCGAGCGCGCTCGGCTCCTCGCGCAGGAACCCGACGTCGTCCCTGACCTTCCAGGATTGGAAGTCCTGGAGGATCTCCTCCGCGGCGGCGTAGGCGTTGCCCAGCCGGGTCTGCACCTGGGGGCTCTCGGCCGCGTCGGTCGCGGCGTCCGCGGCGTCCATCGCCAGGTCCCGGACGGCCTGGATGTCCTGCTTGGTCAGCATCCTCAACTCCTCCTCGAAGGGCTGCGTCTTGAGCCAGCTCGTCTGTCCCAGCCGGGTGGTCCCGGCGGCGCCGAGGCGTGACCAGGGAACCTCCGGGGTCTGGAGGACCAGCCGTATGGTGAAGTCCAGCTCGGTGCCCACGTAGAAGCGGGTCAGCTCGTTCAGGGGGCGGAACGCCGTGCCGGTGGGGAGGAAGTCGCGGAGCTGCTCCAGCGTGAGGGGGCCCACGCACAGCTCGAAGCTCCCCTGCTGGTCCCAGACGCGCGACCCCAGCACCGCCCCCTCGCCCAGGGCGTTGTTCTCGCCCAGGCGGCCGATGCGGGTCCGCTGGTCCTCCTCCAGCTCCAGCCACCGCCCCCGGAACTGCTCGCCCTTCACCGGGACGCCGAAGTAGTCGGTGAGGAGCTGCTCCAGCCCCACCATGGAGCGCGGGCGCTGCGCGAAGAGCCCGGCGTACTCCAGGAGCGAGCGGTCCTCCACCCCCAGGCGCCCGCGGAGCTCCGGCGTCCCCAGCCCCATCAGCGCGTACAGGTGCCCGGCGAGCTCCGTCCGCTCCGGCGAGACCGTCGCCAGGGCGAGCCGGTGCTTCTTCCGGACCCGGTACATCAGCGACACCAGCCGGTGGTTGAAGATGTCCAGGAAGTCCCGGAGCGCGGTATCGCCCCTGGCGGCCCGCTTCAGCAACAGCTCGGTGACGGAGCGCGGGAGCGGCGAGAGGCCGCCGGCGAGCCCCAGGAACGACACGGTCATCGCCCAGGGGCCGTCGCCGTCGTCGGAGCTCCCCACGCGCACCACGTCGGAGGACGGGAAGCCCAGCCCCGTGGCGGAGCGGAAGCGGACCACCTCGTTCTCGGGCTCCGTCCCCTCCCCCACCGGGCCGGCGTCCGGGGAGAGCAGCTCCAGGAGGCGGACGGCCTGGTAGAAGTCGAAGCGGTACTCCTCCTCGAAGAGGAGGTCCCTTACAGGACGATCTGCTCGCCGGCCTGCGGCGGCCACTGCTTCCATACCCCCTCCCGCTGCTTGCTCCGCGCCACCAGCTGCGTGAACGAGTTCACGGAGGCGTAGAGCGCGAAGAACTGGTTGAGGACCGTCGCGAAGAGGAAGGCGCTGCTCCCGGCGTACGCCTCCTCGTCGAAGGTGAGGGTGACCTCTGTGCCGCGGCAGAAGCCCCGCCACGCGTCCGCCCCCACGCGCCGCACCACCGGCCGGCAGGCCATCTCCCCGATCCCGCGGATCTGCTCGTCGATGGAGGGCTGCCCGAACGCCGAGTACAGCCCCAGGATCTCGCGCAGCGCGCGGATCCCGTCCTTGCCGCCGGTGAGCGACAGGTGGTTCAGCGACAGGTGCGACACCAGCCGCCACTGCGCCGCCCCGCCGAGCGCCGGATCGAGCTGGGCGGTGGGCGGGTGGAGGGCCACGATGCGGTGCAGCGGCGCCGTCTCCTCGATCTGGAGGAGCGCGGCGTCCTGGAGCTGCTCCGCCAGGTGGCGGTTGGTGCAGAGGGTGTGGGCGTACACCGTCTGCCGGGAGGGCTTCGCCGGGTCGAAGCCCAGGTCCAGGAAGGAGAGCCAGGTCTCCGTCCCCGGGACGTCCTTGCGCCCGGTGGGGCGCCGCCGCGCGGTCCAGAACGCCGCCTGCTCGCGCCCGCGCACCTCGTGCGCGAAGGAGTAGAAGGGCTGGATGACCTGGCTCTCGTCGTTCCCGTCGGAGGAGGCGGAGACCCGGACGATGGAGTGGATCTCGGTGGTCCGCTCCCGGCGCACGTCGGGTACCAGCCGGTACTCGGGGGCGCGGTGGTGCAGGCGGAGGGGCTCCGTGGTCCGGCGGAACAGGTTCACCGCCGGGGTGCACCCCAGGACGAAGTTGCGGGGGTCGACGGCGAGCCGGGCGGCGGGGCGGCGGTCCAGGAGCAGCAGGACGTCGAAGTGGCGCTCCGAGCCGTGGGCGTCCAGGTGGTCCAGGTCGAAGAAGAGGAATTTCCGCGGGACGGTGAAGTACTCCTGCAGGAGCCGGTACCCCGGGTGTGAGTGCGGTGGGTACGGGATCACCTCCTCGTCGGCGCCGAGGCCCACGGGGCGGAGCGCCGTCTTCGGGAGCAGCACCGGCCGCTCGGTGCCCTCCGGGAGGACGGCCACCTGCACCGTGTGGGCGAAGAGCAGCTCGTACAGCGCGCTCGCCGTGCGCATCTCCCCGTTCAGGTAGAAGCGCAGGGTCTTCAGGTCCAGCTCCTTCAGCGACCCGGCCATGGCCTGGATGCGCAGCCGCAGCACCGTGGAGACCCGCGGCATCCGCTCCACGAAGTCGTAGCGGGCCGTGGACTCGAAGGCCGCGTGCGCTACCTCCACCGGCCAGAGCGTCACCGGGTAGCAGGTCCGGAAGCGGCAGTGCAGGCCGTCCGGGGTCTGCGTGAAGAGCCCGGTGTGCTTCGGGATGCGGTGTCCGGTGGTGAGCTTCCCCTGGCCGGGGTCCACGTCGAAGCGCGCCACCGTCATGGAGGGGACGGGGCGCAGGTAGTGCGGGTAGAGGATCTCCAGGAGCGAGGAGGTGATCTCCGGGAACTCCTCGTTCAGGTTCAGCCGGATGCGGGCGGTGAGGAAGGCGAACGCCTCGATCAGCCGCTCCACGTGCGGGTCGGGGCACTCGTCCCCGCCCAGCTCCAGCCGCCCCGCCACCTTGGGGTACGACTGCGCGAAGGCCGCCCCCATCCGGCGGAGGTAGGTCAGCTCGGACTGGTAGAGGTCGAGCAGCTCTTCCTGGGTGCGGCGGCTCATTCGGGGGCCTGGGCGGCGGCGTCGTGGATGGCGACGGGGAAGGAGACGGCCTCCATCACGTCGCCCACCACCAGCATGGCGTCCACGCGCACCAGCAGCTCGCGCTGGCTGTTGCGGAGCGGCTCCACGGCGATCCGCGCCTGGCGGAGCCGCGGCTCGTAGGCGGCGACGGTCGCGCGGATGTGCTCCGCGAGCGCCTCCTGCGCGCGCGGGTCGCGGGTGTGGAGGTGCGAGAAGTCGGGGAGGCCGTACTCCAGCACGGTCCGCTCCCGCCCCTCCAGCTCCTCCAGGGTGAGGGTGCACCGGGTGTTCAGCAGCCGCTTCACCTCCCGGCGCACCGAGTCCAGCAGGGCGTCGCGGTCGAGGACGCGCAGGGGCGCCGGCTCCGCGGCCGACTGGGGACTCTCGTCCACCAGCCGGTCGAGGAGCAGGGCCCTTGCGCCCCGCGTGCGTCTGGGTTCGCGCACGGGCTGCGTCAGGAGGCCGGGAGCGCGTTGGCCGAGACGTCCCACCCGCCGGAGACGGTGCCCGCCTCGCCGCTCTCCTCGTTCTGCGCCGTGAAGTCCCACTTGATCGCGGCGTAGTTCAGGGAAAGGCTCTCCACCGGCTTGTCGCCGCCGCCGCCGCCCACCGACACCGAGGAGATGATGCAGTCCTCCATGGTGTAGATGATGAGCGGGATCACCGCGCCGGCGTCGTTCCGGCCGATGGTGACGACCACCTGGCCCAGGTTGGTGGCCTCGCAGCACTTCTGGTTCAGCACCGGGGACGCCTTGTCCAGGTACTTGGTGAGGTGGAAGTCCTGGTGCATGGGGCGCCCGGAGGTGCGCTCCGTGTTGGTGACGTCGCCCGTGACCTGCTGGGAGACGCCGTGCGAGTAGGAGAGCACCTCGATCTGCTCCTCGTACCCCGTGATCTGGCTGGTGCCGGGCACGTCGGGGATGCTCAGCATGATAACGTCGGCCATCGTGTCCTCGTCGTTGGGTGGGGTTCATGGGATCCGGCGCGGGAGGAGGGACGGCGCGCCCCTCCCCCGGCCGGTCCGGTCCGGCTTACGCGGCCGGCGGCGGCAGCTCGGCCACCAGGCGGATGGAGGCCGTCAGCTCCTCCAGCTGGAAGTGCGGGCGCAGGAACACGGTGGCGTTGTAGCACCCCGGCTTCCCCGGCACCTCGGTCACGTCCACGCGGGCCTCGCGCAGCGGGAACTTGGCCTTGGCGGCCTGCGGCGCGTCGTCGTTCAGGAGCACGTACTGCGCGATCCACTTGTTCAGGTACTGCTCCACCGAGCCGCGGGTCTGGAAGCTCCCCACCTTGTCGCGCATGATGACCTTGAGGAAGTGCGCGAAGCGGGAGGCGGCCAGCACGTAGGGGAGCTGCGCCGACAGGCGGGCGTTGGCGTTGGCCTGGTCGGTGTTGTAGACCTTGAACTTCTGGGCGGTCGCCCCGCCGAAGAAGGCCGCGTAGTCGGTCCCCTTGCAGTGGCAGAGCGCGATGAAGCCCAGGTCGTTCAGCTCCTTCTCGCGCCGGTCGGTGATGGCGATCTCGGTGGGGCACTTGAGCGCCACGTCGCCCTCGTCGGTGCGGAAGGTGTGCGTCGGGAGCCCCGACACCACGCCGCCGCCCTCCACGCCGCGGATGGCGGCGCACCAGGAGTGCTGCGCGAAGGCGGTGGTGATGCGCAGCCCCATGGCCCAGGCGGCGTTCCCCCACAGGTACCTGGAGTGGTCGCGCCCGGTGACCTCCTCCTCGTAGTCGAAGCCCTCCACCGGCTGCGTGTCCCGGCCGTACGGGAGGCGCATCAGGATGTGCGGGAGGCAGAGCGACACGTAGCGGGAGTCCTCGCTCTCGCGGAACGACTTCCACTTGATCAGCTCGGCGCTCTCGAAGATCTTCGCCAGGTCGCGCGGGACGCCCAGCTCGGTGAAGCTGTCCATGTCGAACAGCCGCGGGCTGGCGGCGGCGATGAAGGGCGCGTGCGCCGCGGCGGCCACGTTCGACATCTTCTGCAGCAGAGCCACGTCCTGCGGGTGGCGGCCGAACTCGTAGTCGCCGATCAGCAGGCTGTAGGGGTGCCCGCCGAAGGTGCCGTACTCCTCTTCGTAGATCATCTTGAAGAGGGAGCTCTGGTCGAACTCCACCGCCTTCTCCAGGTCGGTGAGCAGCTCCTTCTGGGTGGCGTGCAGGACGTGCAGCTTGAGCTGGGTCCCGGTCTCGGTGTTCATCACCAGGTAGCTCAGGCCGCGCCAGGTGGCCTCCAGCTTCTGGAACTCCGGGGCGTGCATGATCTCGTCGAGCTGGTCGCTGAGCAGCTCGTCGATCCGCGCGATCCGGTCGTTGATCATCTTGACGGTGTCGGTGCTCACCATCATCGCCTCGTCCAGCACCTGCTGCGCGAACTCGCCGATCAGGTCGCGGGCGTAGTCGCGCTGCAGGTCGTCGCGGGCCATGCGGCCGTGCGTGATGATGCGGTCGAGGAGCGGGAGCTCCTCCAGCGCCACGCCGCCGGCGGCGGTCGCAGTCTCGGTTTCGGCCATCTCTCGTCTCCAGTGGGGGTGGGGCGCGGCCCGCGGGGTGCCGGGGCGGCCCGGAAGTCAGGGATCAGGCGTCCGCGCCGGAATCGGCGGCGGGGCGGAGCTGCTTCAGGTTCTCCGTGTTGACCACCACCTCCTGGAGGAGACGGTCCAGGTCGTCGTTCCCGTCCAGCTTGGTCAGCAGGTCGGACAGGCGCTGGCGCGCCTCCAGGAGCCTGCGCAGCGGCTCCACCTGCTTGACCACGGCGGCGGGGTCGAAGTCGTCCATGTGGCTGAACTTGAGCTCCACGTTCAGCTTGGAGTCATCCTTGGTGAGCCGGTTCGGTACCTGGAATGCCAGGCGCGGCCCGATGGACTTCATGATGCCGTTGAGGTTGTCGCGGTCGATCTCGGTGAAGCGGCGCTTCTTGAGGATCGGCAGCGGCTCCGCGGGCTTGCCGGCCAGGTCGGCCATGATGCCGACCACCAGCGGGAGCGACTTCTTCTCGATGGCGTCCCCGGTCTCGACGTCGTAGGTGATCTGGACGCGGGGGGGACGCACGCGGTCAAGCTTGTGCTGGGTACTCTCCGCCATGGGGAACTCCTTCCGGAAGTGGTGAAAGGCTCACCCCCTCGGGCTCCGAGGCGGGTGGTGGGGAACGGTCTTGCCGGGCGGCGGGCGCCGCTCAGCGGGTGTTGCCGGGCTCGACCATGCCGAGGAAGATGCGGAGCGTCTTCAGGTCGTACCCGTCCCTCAGGAACTCCACCAGGAGGTCCGAGAGCGACATCCCTCCCCAGGCGACGGCGCGCTGCAGGAGGAACGGGGTGGGGCTGTGGGGCTCGGTCCGGAGCAGGTACTCGGACACCTCGTTCAGCATCCGGTACGCTTCGTCGCGGCTGGAGATGGCGCGGGTCCGGCGGACCGCCTCTCCCTCGACCTCGATCTTCACGGGCACCTCCTCGTGGGCCGGCGCGGACGCCCGGGGGGCCGGGGCCGCGGGAGCGGGTTCTTCTTCCTCTTCGAGGACCGGCTTGTCTTCCAGGACCAGCTTCACCCAGTCGTGGATGGCGTTGAGCGTCCCGGTGAAGCGCACCAGGCCGGGCGCCGCGCGCCCCATCCGCTCGTCCAGGAGCGCCTGCAGCGCGTACGCGGTCTCGGCCGCCTCGCACAGGTCGCGCGCGACCTCCTCGTAGAAGCGGCGCGGGGTGAGGGTGATGCTCGCCAGGACCCGGCCGCGGCTCAGCGTCTGCTCGGGCTCGGCGCCCTTGCGCGGGTCCGGCTTGCGCGCCGCGCCCGCGTCCTTCTTCGCCAGGTTGTCCAGCCGCAGCGCCTCCTGCCACTGGAACCAGGAGTAGGGGAGCGCGTCCGCGGCCTCGGGGCGGGACACCTTGATCCCCGCCAGGGTGACGGCCAGCCGCTCGTTGATCCACTCGAAGACGGGGCCGCGCGCCTCCGGGTCCTCGGGCTCCGGACGGGGGTGCAGCTCGTCCCAGAAGGTCCGCGAGAGGGCCAGGATCACGGCCAGCCCCTCGCGGGTCCCGGCGAAGCCGTGCAGGTGCATCCACGCCTCCAGGAGCCAGGCGGACACCTGCAGGTCCTTGGAGCGCGATTCCAGCACCTCGGTGCAGAGCGCCTCCACCCGCCCCCAGTCGGCGCGCTTCAGGTCGCGCTGCCAGATCCCCTGCGGGACGCTGCGGTCGTCCTCGCGGCGTGCCTCGCGGATGCGGTCGTAGGTCCCCTCGTATCGGAGCAGCTCGCCGCCGGGGTCCCCACCCGGGATAGGAGCGAGGAACCGCCCCACGTCCACGGCGAACGGGCGCGCCGCGGCCATCAGCGGGCCCTCCCGGAGGCCAGGGCCTCGCCGCGCGTGGCGCGCAGGTACGGCGCGTGTGCGGGGAAGGCGGGGAGGGTGTACTCCTCGCGGGTCTCGGGGTGGAGGAGGCGCAGGCGGACGAAGACGCGGGCCGGGGGGCCGGCGAGCGTGTCGTCGGCGGCGGCGCCCCGCAGCGTCGCCACGTCGAAGCGGAGGGTGTGGCGCCCGCGCGCGGCGGAGCCCGCCAGGTCGG
>DASYWD010000113.1 GCA_035936415.1 Longimicrobiaceae bacterium | reverse complement strand
GGCGGCGGCGTGCGCCTCCGCGCGGGCGCGCTCGGCGGCGTCCAGCTCGCCGTCCAGCAGGCGGACGAGGTCGCCGTCTTCCAGGTGTCCTTCAGCCAGCGATGTCGGCATCTTCGTCGTCCTCGTCCAGTGGAAGCACGGCGGCCAGCCGGTCCAGCGCCCGCGCGATCATCGTCCCCACGGATCCAGTGGTGGTCCCCACCGCCTCCGCGATCTCGCGGTGGCTGAAGCCCTCTTCCCGCATCAGCAGGATCCGCCGGTCCCGCTCCGGCAGCGTCGCCAGGGCGGTCTGCACCCGCCGCCGCCGCTCCTCCCGGTCCAGCGCCTCGTCCGGGGTGGGCGGGGCGTCCCCCATCGGCGCGCGCTCCGGCCTCGCGTCCAGCAGGCGGAGCCTGCGGGTCCGGGTCCGCGCCGACTCCAGCGCGGCGTTGGTCCCCACGCGGAAGAGCCAGGCCCGGACCTCCCCCGGCCTCGGCGGCCTCTCCACCATGCGGACGAACGCCTCCTGCGCCGCGTCGGCGGCCGCGTCGGCGTCGCCGGTCAGGCGCGCCAGGTAGCGGAACAGGGCGGCGTGGTGCTCCGCGAAGAGCCGGGCGACGTCCATGGGCTCAGAACGCCGCCCGGAAGCCGAACACCAGGAACGCCGGGAGCCCCGCGGTGAACTCGTCCTGCGCGAAGCCGTGGCACTCGGGCATGCAGTACTCGCCCCCGAAGCCCTTGTAGCGCCCCGGGTTGTTCTGGTTCAGCGCGTTGTGGATCTGCAGGAACACGCCCAGCTCCCATCGACGGAAGCTGCGGCTCCACTCCGCCAGGAGGTCCAGGCTCTGGTACGCCGGGAGCCGCCGCGCGCCGGGCTCGCCCGCCCACGGCTCCTCCGCCCACTCGCAGTCCCCCTGGCGGCGGCACCGCACCCTCCCCTGGAAAGTCTCCGTGTACGGGGTGCCGCCCGCGGCGGTGTACGCCGCACCCACCTGCCAGCGGCGGCTGACCTGCACCATCCCCGTCAGGTCAAGCACGTGACGCTGGTCCCACGGAGCGGGGAAGCGCCGTCCCGCCGCCTCCATCTCCGAGACGCCGTAGCTGTACGCGGCCGAAGCCGTCCAGGGGCCGGTCAGCCGCCGGAGGGAGAGCTCCACCCCGCGGGCATCGTTGACCCCCGCCACGAAGAGGGGGCGCTCCCGCAGCAGCCCCGGGGTGGGGTCCGGCAACGCCACGCCGGTGGTGCGGCGCAGGTACCCCGTCACGGAGCCCAGCCACCCCGCGCCCAGCCAGTGCTCCGCTCCGAGCGTCGCCACGTCGGCACGGGCCACCGGGACGGTGTCCCCCGCCAGCACCCACAGGTAGTCCGAGCGGAAGCCCTCGTCCACCGGCGCGCCCGAGGGAGTGAGCGCCTGCACGTACTGGAACGACCTCCCCACCGCGGCCGAGAGCGACAGGCCCGGGGCCGCCTGTAGGCGCGCCGCGAGCCGGGGGGCCAGGCGGAGCCCGCCCCCGTTCCGCACCGCGTCGCCGGCCTCGGCGCGCAGTCCGGTGGTGACCGTGAGCGAGGCCGTGGGCGTCCAGCGGCGGCTCCCCCAGAGGGCGCCGTAGCTCAGCTCGTGGTCGCGGTCCACCGGGGAGCCGGCGGGGTCGATCAGGGCGAGGGGAAGGGGGCGGGGACCCCGGAAGCGCACCCGCTGGTGCACCAGCTCGTACCCGGCCTGCCACGGGGCGGGGGCGGGGTCGGTGGCGGGCTCCAGCTCGCCTCGGAACAGCGTGTACAGGATCCCCCCCGAGGCGGGCACGATGGCCGGGCGGTAGTCGATGTTCCCCGGATCCACCGGGTACCGGTCCTCGTTCTGCCCGCGCAGCGAGGAGAAGAGGCCGCTGAATCCCACCGTGTGCCGCGCCCGCACCCCGCCGAAGCGGTTCTGGAGGGTGGCGCGGGACATCCCCCCGCCCCATTCGGCGGAGATGCGGTCCAGCAGCCGCGGGTTGGTGCTGGAGATGCGGTCCAGCTCCAGGAGCCCGCTGACCTCCAGGGCGCTCCCGTCCCCGAGCTGCCGGTCCCACCGCCCGGCGACGTCGGAGAAGCGGTAGGGGAGGTGGTAGGTCCGGTCGCTTCCGAGGATCGCCTCGGCGGCCCCGGTCGCCAGGTCCAGGTAGGTGCGCCGCCCCGCCAGCATCCAGGCCTGGCGGCCGTCGTCCGTGCTCCGGTCCAGCGCCCCCCGCGCGCTCACCACGGAAAGCTCGCCCAGCCCCCGCAGCTCCCCCGTCCCGCCTCCCGGGCGGGTGCGCACGTCCAGGATCCCGGCGGCCCCGCCTCCCAGCGACGCGGGCTGCACCCCCGGGTGCAGGAACGCGGCCCCCACCGCGTCCGGGTTCACCCCGGAGAAGCCCCCCAGGGCGTGCACCGGGTTGAAGAGGGGGAGCCCGTCCAGGTGCACGCGGGTCTGGTCCCACGGCGCGCCGCGGGTCCACAGCTCCGCGCTGTACTCGTCGCCCGCGCTCACCCCCGGGAGCCGCTGCAGCGCGCGGAACAGGTCCGTCTCCCCCAGGGTGATCCCCTCCGCCACGTCCGCGTGCGTCACGGCGCGCACGTCGCTGGCGAGGTAGCGCTCCTGCCGCGCCCGCTCCACCTCCACCCGCCGCCGCCCCGCGGTGCGCGGGTCGCGCCCCGCCGCGCTGGTCCGGCCGTACGGCTCCGCCGGGTCCACGGCGGGGACGGTCACCTCCACCGGCTGCAGCGCCACAGGCTCCACGTCCAGCCCCACCGACACCCGCGACTCCGGCGCGCCGCGCAGGTCCACGTCCACCGTGGCGGTGCGGTAGCCCAGCCGCTCCACGTGAAGGCGGTAGTCCCCCGCGGGCACGCCGGTGAAGCGGTAGCGCCCGGCCGCGTCCGTGCGGGCGGTGCGGGTCGCCTGCACCAGGGCCCGCCCGGGCGTGGGGAGCGCGCCCGCCGAGCGCGGCTCCAGCACGACCGAAGCGTCCGCGAGCGGGATCTGGCTGTACGCGTCGACCACCGTCCCCTCCACGGACGCCCGCTCCGTCCGGGGGCGCTCCTGCGCCCCGGCCGCGGGCGCAACGGCCCCGGCGGCCATCCACGCCAGGAGGAGCGCGAGGGGCCGCAGTCCGGAGCGTCGGCGGTGTGCTGTGGAGCTGTCCATCTTCGTTCGTACGGGTCGCGTTCGTGGTGTACGCCCGGAGGCGTTGCTGTCGTTCAATGCGCGGGCGGCCGCGGTTCTGACGGCGGGCCTCCACCGAGCGCGTGTGTCAGAAGCCGCCGGGGTGGTGCATTCCATTGCGAACGGCCGGAGCGGGACCCGCCCGCCCGGCCGCTCACGGCAGCCGATCCTGCACCAGCAACCGACAAAAAGGTACCCATGTCCTTCTTCCGTATCGCCCGCTCCGCAGCCCTCGTGGCGCTCTTCGCCGCCGTTCCGGCGGCCGCCTCCGCCCAGGCCCCGGCCGTCCGCGAGGGCATTCCGAAGCGCGCCGTCTCGCTCATGGTGGGCGGCTTCGGATCCGACATCAACGAGTCCACCACCTTCGGGATCGCCGCCGCGCGCCTGGACCAGCGGCTCTCCCGCCACTTCCTGGCCGAGGCCGGCCTCTCCTTCGCCCGCGGCGAGGTGGAGATCGGTGACTATTCCTCCTCCCAGCCCGTCTTCTCCCGGGCGACCACCAGCCTGGCGACGGCCACGGTCGGCGTGCAGGCCGAGGCGCCGCTGGGTCCGGTCCGTCCCTACGTGGGGATCGCCAGCGGGCTCTACCTCCGCATGGACCCCTCGGGCGGGCACCGGTTCCTGTACACCACCACCGAGTTTCCGGCCGGGGTGCGCGTGCCGCTCACGGAGCGCCTGGGCGCCCGCGCCGAGGTCCGGCTCCGCTACGACGAGCAGCAGGGGAACGGTCCGGCCCTCGGCGCCGAGACCACCGTCGGAGTGAGCCTGCGGTTCTAGGGATTACGGCGGGTTCGGGCGTGCCCCCCGCTCTCGCGGGGGTCAGGCTGCGGCTCCGTAAGCCAGCAAACGACGCTGGCTAACGGAGTCGAGCCCCCGCAAACAGCCGCGGGGTCTCGCCCCTGACGGGCTCGCATCCCTCACGCAACGGCGCCCCGCGGGGAGATCCCGGTGGGGGCGCCGTTCCGCACTTTCGTACTCCCGCACTTTCGCACTTTCGCGCTCCCTGTCACAAACCCGGCCCGCCGCGCGTTCCTCCTCCAGCCGCCCGATCCGGACCCTACCGCCCGCCCGTGGACTTCGACCAGACCTTCCGCAGCCTGTACCCGCCGCTCTTCCGCTACGTCCACCGCCTGACGGGGGACGCGGACGCGGCGGAGGACGTGGCCCAGGAGTCCTTCGTGAGGCTGCTGGGGCACCGGGTCGCGGGGGACGGGGTGCGCGTCTGGCTCTTCACCGTCGCCACCAACCTGGTGCGCGACGGGGCGCGGAAGGCGGCGCGGCGGGAGCGGATCCTGGCGGCGGAGCCGGTGGCGCCGTCCCCGCTCCCCGCGCCCGACGCGGGGACGGAGCACGAAGCGCGGATCACCGGTGTGCGCGAGGCGCTGGGACGGCTCTCCGCGCGCGACCGCGAGATGCTGCTGATGCGCGAGGAAGGATTCTCGTACGCGGAGATCGCCCGGGCCACGGGGACTGCGCCCGGCTCGGTGGGGACGCTGCTGGCGCGCGCCCTCCGCAGGTTCACGCAGGCGTACCAGACGGTGGAGCCAGGGGAATGAGCCACACGGCCGAGGGAAGCATCCAGGCGCTGCTCGACGGCGAGCTGTCCCGCGCGGAGCGCGCGGAGGTGGAGCGGCACCTGGACGGGTGCGCCGCCTGCCGCGCCGAGGCGGACCGGCTGCGCGCCGCCTCCACGGAGTTCACGGCCGCGCTCGGGCTCCTGGACCGCCCCGCCGCCCTGGAGCGCGCGTACCACGCGGTCTCGCGGCGGCGCTGGCGGCGGTGGGTGGGCGTGGACGGCGGCCAGGTGCTGCGTCGCGCCGCCGCGCTTGTCCTGGGAGTCGCCACGGTGGCGTCCGCCACGGTCCCGGGCTCGCCGCTCCGCGACTGGCTGGAGGAGCTCTGGGCAGAGGACGCCGCCGCCCCGGCC
>DASYWD010000112.1 GCA_035936415.1 Longimicrobiaceae bacterium | reverse complement strand
CCATGGCGCTCGGCGGCTTCGCCGCCACGGCCGCGCCGATCCCGGTGGCGGCGTTCGCGGGGGCGGTGCTGGCGGTGGCGCTGGTCTTCCGCATCGCGGCGGCGGCCGGGCGCGCGCTGGACACCCGCGTCCTCCTGCTGGCCGGGGTGGTGGCCGGGTCGTTCTTCAACGCGGTGATCCTGCTGGCGCTCACCTTCGCGGACACGGAGTCGTTCCGCTCCGCCATCTTCTGGATGATGGGGAGCTTCGCCGGGGCCACCTGGCGCGGCGACGCCCTGCTCGCCCTCTACCTCCTCCCGGGGCTGGGGGTGCTCCTCGCCCTCGCCCGCTCCCTGAACCTCCTGTCCGTGGGCGAGGAGACGGCGGCGTACCTGGGGACCCACGTGGAGCGCACCAAGCTGCTCGCCTACGCCGCCGCCTCGCTGGTGACCGCCGCCGCGGTGGCGGCCTCCGGGGTGATCGGCTTCGTGGGGCTGGTGATCCCGCACGTGGTGCGGATGCTCTGGGGCGGCGACCACCGCTTCCTCCTCCCCGCCTCCGTGCTCCTCGGAGCCACCTTCCTGGTGCTCGCCGACGCCCTGGCCCGCGTGGCCGCCGCGCCCACGGAGCTCCCCGTGGGCGTGGTGACGGCGTTCGTGGGGGTGCCGTTCTTCGTCTGGCTGCTGCGGCGGAGGGTGGCAGCGTGAGCGCCTGGACGTGCGAGGGGGTGACGTTCCGGTATCCCGGCGCGGAGCGGGCGGCCGTGGAGGGGGTGACCCTGGACGTGCCGGCGGGGGCGTGTACGGCGGTGCTGGGGCCCAACGGCTCCGGGAAGAGCACGCTGCTGCGGCTGCTCCTGGGGACGCTGCGGCCCGAGGGGGGGTCGGTGCGCTTCGGGGGGCGGCCGGTCTCCAGCTGGTCGCGGGCGGCGCTGGCGCGGGAGGTGGGGGTGGTGCCGCAGGAGGAGGAGCCGCCCTTCCCCATGAGCACGCGCGAGCTGGTGGCGATGGGACGGTATCCCTACTTGGGCGCCTTCCGGCGGGAGGGGGACGCGGACCGGCGCGCGATCCGGGAGGCGCTGCGGCGGGCGGATGTGGAGGAGCTGGCGGACCGCCCGGTGGGGACGCTCTCCGGGGGGGAGCGGCAGCGGGCGCGCATCGCCCGGGCGCTGGCGCAGGAGCCGGCCACGCTGGCGCTGGACGAGCCCACCGCCGCGCTCGACGTGGCCCACGAGATGGCGATCTTCGAGCTGCTGCGCGACCTGGGGCACGCCCGGACCACGGTGCTCTTGGTGACCCACAACCTCAACCTGGCCGCCCGCTACGCGGACCGGCTGGTGGTGCTGGACCGCGGGAGGGTGGCCGCCCAGGGGAGCCCCGCCGAGGTGCTCACCGCGGAGCTGGTGCAGCGGGTGTACCGCTGGCCGGCGCGGATCGTGGCGCACCCGGGCCCGGGGCCGGACACCGGGGCGCCCCAGGTGGTGCCGCTGGCGGGGGAGATGTGCCACGAGATGCGGGGAGACGGCCATGCGGCGTAATGAAGGGGTCCTGCTCGTCCTGGCCCTCCTGCTCGCGGCGGCACCGGGAGCGCACGGCCAGTTCCCCGGGGAGCTGGCGGGGCGGGTGACGAGCGCCGCGACTGGGGAGGCGGTGGAGGCTGCCATCGTGGAGCTCCCGGCGATCGGGCGCAGCGTCCTGAGCGACGCCGCCGGCGGCTTCCACCTCCGGGGGCTGGAGCCGGGCACGTACCGCGTGGTCGTCCACCGGATCGGCTACGAGGCCCGGACCGAGAGCGCCGAGGTCCGCAACGGGCAGACCGTCCGCCTGGGCGTGGCCCTCGTCCCCGCCACCCTGCAGGTGCAGGGAGTGGAAGTGACCCTGGCGAGGCCCGGCGAGGCGCCGGGGGAGCGGGTCGGGCGGGAGGCCATCGAGCGCTCCGGCGCCCGGACGGCGGGGGACGTGGTGCGGCGGGCCCCCGGCGTGGTGCTCCGGGAGGACGTGCCGGGGGGACGGCAGACGGTGAGCATCCGCGGGAGCGGCGCGGACGCGGTCCTGGTGCTGGTGGACGGGGTCGCGCTGAACGACCCCGTGACCGGGGAGGCGGACCTGAGCACCGTGCCGGCCCACTCGATCGAGTCGGTGACCGTCGTGCCCGGGGCGCAGAGCGCGCGCTACGGCCCGCGGGCGGAGGCGGGAGTAGTCCTGATCGAGACCCGCCGCGCGGCGGGAGAGCTCGCGGCGAGGGCGGGGG
>DASYWD010000111.1 GCA_035936415.1 Longimicrobiaceae bacterium | reverse complement strand
ACGTGGTCCTGGAGGCGCTCCCCCTCACTCCCAACGGCAAGCTGGACCGGGGAGCCCTCCCGGCGCCGGAGGCGGGGGGGGAGGAATCCGTCTACGAGGCGCCCCGCACGGCGGTGGAGGAGCTGGTGGCGGGGATCTGGGTGGAGGTGCTGAGGCGGGAGCGGGTGGGGGTGCGGGACGACTTCTTCGAGCTGGGAGGGCATTCGCTGCTCGCGACGCAGGTGGTCTCGCGGCTGCGGCAGGCGCTGGGTGTGGAGGTGCCGCTGCGGACGCTCTTCGAGTCGTCTACAGTGGAGACCCTCGCCGCGCGGCTGGACTCCCTGCGGCGCGCCGACGCCCCCGCTGCTGCCCCGCCGCTGCTGCCGGTGCCGCGCGACGGCTCCCCGCTGCCGCTGTCCTTCGCCCAGCAGCGCCTCTGGTTCATCCAGCGGCTCGAGACGGAGAGCGCCGCCTACAACATGCCGTACGCACTGCGCATGCAGGGCGCGGTGGACGCCCGGGCGCTGGAGCGCAGCCTCACCCGGCTGGTGGGGCGCCACGAGGCGCTGCGGACGCGCTTCCCCGAGGTCGACGGGCGAGCGGCTCAGGTGATCCACCCGCCCGTCCCCGTCCCCCTCCCGCGCATCGACCTCCGCCGGCTCGCGGCGGGTGGGCGCGAGCGGGAGGCGCGGCGCCTGGCCGAGGCGGAGGCGCTGCGGCCCTTCGACCTGGCGCGGGGACCGCTCCTCCGTTGCGCGCTGCTCGGCATGGACGAGACGGAGCACGTCCTCTTCTTCTGCATGCACCACATCGTCAGCGACGGGTGGAGCATGGGGGTGGCGGCGCGGGAGGTCTCGGCGCTGTACGCGGCGTACTCGCGGGGGGAGGAGCCCGTGCTGCCCGAGCTCCCGGTGCAGTACGCGGACTACGCGGCGTGGCAGCGGGCCTGGCTCAGGGACGAGGTGCTGGAGAGGCAGCTGGCCTACTGGCGGGAAAGGCTGGCCGGGGCTCCCCCGCTCCTGGAGATCCCCACCGACCGTCCCCGCGCCGCGGAGCAGAGCGCGCGGGGAGGGTTCCACGCCTTCACCGTCCCCGCGGACGTCGCGCGCGCCCTGCGGGAGACGGGGCGGCGGGAGGGCGCGACGCTGTTCATGGTGCTCCTGGCCGGCTGGCAGGCGCTCCTCTCGCGCTACAGCGGCCAGCACGACGTGGTCGTGGGAAGCCCCATCTCTGGGCGCACCACGGTGGAGGTGGAGGGGCTGATCGGCTTCTTCGTCAACACGCTGGCCCTGCGCTCGGACGTTTCGCATGAGGGGAGCTTCCGCGACCTGCTCCGCCAGGTGCGCGAGACCACGCTGGGTGCCTACCAGCACCAGGACCTCCCCTTCGAGAAGCTGGTGGAGGAGCTGGGGGTGGAGCGCAGCCTGGCGCACACCCCGCTCTTCCAGGTGATGTTCTCGCTCCAGAACAACCGGGGGGCCGAGCTGGAGCTGGGCGGGGCGGGGCTGGACGTCCTCGGCGGCGGGAGCGCCCCGGTGAAGTTCGACCTGACCTGCAGCCTGGCGGAGGCGGGAGAGGAGATCCGGGGGGAGCTGGCGTACCGCCTGGAGCTGTGGGACGGCGGGAGCATGGAGCGGATGGCGCGGCATCTGGAGACCCTGCTGGATTCGATGGCGGCCCGCCCGGAGGCGCGCGTGTCGGAGGTGTCGCTGCTGCGCGGGGCCGAACGGGTGCAGGTGCTGGAGGCCTGGAACGCCACCGCCGCCGCGCTGCCGCGCGCCTGCGTCCAC
>DASYWD010000110.1 GCA_035936415.1 Longimicrobiaceae bacterium | reverse complement strand
AGCGGCCGCCCCGTTCGTCGTGGCCCCGGCGCCCGGAACTTGCAGGCGTTGCGCCGGGGCCGCCCGCCGCGCACCTTGCGGTATGCAGGCCCCGGGAGCGCGCGCCACGCCGGGTCCCGGTCCTTGTCCACGTCCGCGCGCGTCCGGGCGAGGTGCTCCACGATGCACGGGAGGATCCAATGCGCTCCACTCGCCGACTCTTCCGCCTGGGAGCCGTCGCGGCCGGGCTCGCCCTGGCCGGGTGCGCCCCCACCTTCGGGCCCGGTCTGCAGCTCGGGGTGAACCCCATGGGCGACGTCAGCCTGGGCACCGGCTCCTGCTTCCTGACCGGCTCCGGGTACGCCGTCCCGCACGGGATGTCGCGCACCGCCGCGCCCTTCTCCGTGCTGAACCGGATCAGCCAGATCCAGGCGCGCTTCTCGCTCGGGCACAGCGACGTGCGCTCGCGCATGGAGTCGGCCCGGCGCATCGCCAGCGGCGACTGCTAGCGCCCGGCCCGGGCGCCCACCGCGGGGCACGGCCGGGTCCGCATGCGGACCCGCCGCACTTCCCGGCCTCTGTTCCTTGCCCCGCGGTGGGCGGACGGCTAACCTCCCGTACGCGGCGCCGGATCTCCTCCGGGCGCCGGCTCCCGGTCCGTTCCCCGCCGTACCTCCCGCTCCCGGCGGCCCCCGTGCCGCTTCTTCCAGCAAAGCGCTCCCCCGCATGACCCAGGACACCGTTTCCGCCGCCTCTCCGTCTCCGGAGACCCTCGCGTCCGCGGCTCCGGGCGCGGCCACCGGTCCGGACGACCGCGTCGCCGCCGCCGTCGAGAGCTGGAAGCGAAAGCTGCTGGACCTCACCAAGCGCAACCGGGCGCTGAACTTCCGCACCAGCCGGGTGACCACCGTCACCGTGGTGGACGAGCAGCCGGCCGAGGTGTTCCGCCAGCTGCAGCTCCGCGGGGAGGCCATGCGCTTCAAGGCCGCCCCGGAGCCGGACCCGGCGGAGCCGGCGGGCCCGGCCGGAGCATCCCCCGCGGGCGCGGCGCCGTCCGCGGAGCCGGAAGAGGAGGAGGCGGATGCTCCGGGGCTCGACTTCACGCCGTACGACTCCGCGGCCCTGGACGAGCGCCACACGGACGGGTGGCTGCAGACCGCGGCCGCGCCGGAGGTGCTGGACCGCTCGCTGCGGCGGCTGGAGGAGGCGGCCCGGCTCTCCATCGAGGAACAGGGCGTCAACACGCTCTTCCTCGCCCTGGGGATGCTGCACTACGTGGAGGCGGACGCGTCGGAGCGGGCGTTCCGGGCGCCCCTCGTCCTGCTCCCTGTCGCGCTGTCGCGCCGCACGGCGCGCTCCGGCTACGAGCTCCGCGCCACCGACGACGAGCCCCTCGTAAACCCCGCGCTGGCGGAGCACCTCCGCGGGCACGGCGTGGCCCTCCCCGAGATCCCGGACCTGGCCGCGGACGACGACTACGACCTGCAGTCGCTCTTCGCCGCGGTGGCCGAGCGCGTGGCGGGGAGGATGGGCTGGGCGGTGAAGAGCGACGTGCACCTGGGCCTGTTCTCCTTCCAGAAGTTCGTGATGTACAAGGACCTGGAAGCGAACGGCGCGGCCATGGGGGCCCACCGGCTGATCCGGCAGCTCGTCACCCGCTCGGGGAGCCAGGCGATCGGCCTCCCGGCCGAGATCCGCACCATGGAGCTGGACGCGGAGTACCCGCCCGAAGCCACCTTCCAGGTGGTGGACGCGGATTCCAGCCAGCTCCGCGCGATCGCCGCCACCGCCCGCGGGCACGACCTGGTGGTCGAGGGCCCTCCCGGCACGGGGAAGTCCCAGACGATCACCAACCTGATCGCCGCGGCGCTCGCGGTGGACCGCTCGGTGCTCTTCGTGGCCGAGAAGATGGCGGCGCTGGAGGTGGTGCACGACCGGCTGGTGCAGGCCGGCCTGGGGGAGTTCTGCCTGGAGCTGCACTCCACCAAGGCCAACAAGCGCGCCGTGATGCAGCAGCTCGCCACCGCGCTGGACGCCTCGCTCCAGCCGGTGGCCGCGCCGCAGGCGTCCACGCAGCGCCTCCCGCAGGTCCGCGCCACGCTCACGGAGTACGCCCGGGCCGTCCACACCCCCTTCGGGGCGCTGGGCGCGTCGCCCTTCCGCGTGTACGGGGAGCTGGGGCGGGTGCTCGACGCCCCGCGGGTGAGGCTGGAGGCGCCGGTGGAGACGGTTTCGCGCGAGGAGCTGGACCAGGCCCTCCGCGACCTGGGCGACCTGGCGGCGGCGTCCTCGGCGGTCGGCGTCCCGGCCGAGCACCCGTGGCGGGACTCCACCCGCACCTTCTACTCCGAGGACGACCTGGAGACGGTCCGGGCGCGCGC
>DASYWD010000109.1 GCA_035936415.1 Longimicrobiaceae bacterium | reverse complement strand
GCCGGTGTCCGGACGCGACCAGCGCCGCCGCGAAGCGGCGGGCGGCCTCGCCCCACTCCCGCCAGGAGACCGCCTCGTCGCGCGCGGCGCCGCCGGCGGCCAGGACGCGGAACGCGGTCCGGTCGCCGTAGCGCTCCACGCGCTCCCGGAACAGGGAAACCGCGGTCTCAGACATGGCCCCTCCCGTCGTCCGTCCCGCCGGGGTGTCCGTTGCGCGCCCAGCGGAGCGCCACGCACCCCATCGAAAGCCCCGCCCCCGACCCGGTGAGCACCACCAGGTCGCCGGGGTGGAGGCGTCCGGCGCGCGCCGCGTCGTCCAGCGCCATGGGGAGGCAGGCGGAGCCGGTGTACCCCCACTTCCCCATCACCGTGTGCGCCTTGTCCATGGGCTCTCCCAGCCGGTCCATCACGACCTCGATTGTGGAGCGGTTCACCTGCGTCCAGAGCCAGAGGTCCACGTCCTCCACGCGCTCGCCGATGCGGCCGAGCACGGAGCGGACGATCCGCGGCCACCCCTCCTCGTTGACCTCCTTGGGGTACTTGCGGACGAAGCGGAGCCGGT
Source organism: Longimicrobiaceae bacterium (assembly GCA_035936415.1). Taxonomy (NCBI): domain Bacteria; kingdom Pseudomonadati; phylum Gemmatimonadota; class Longimicrobiia; order Longimicrobiales; family Longimicrobiaceae; species Longimicrobiaceae bacterium. Next base: position 997 of record DASYWD010000109.1, on the reverse strand, counting down.
TGCGGTAGCCGTCGCGCAGCACCTCGTCCGTGACCGGCTCCGCCGTCCCCCCCGCGAAGACGCCCATGCCGTCGGCGAGCGTCCCGTCCGCGAAGAGCTCCGAGGCCAGGATCCCGGGCTCGTCCGAGGCTTCCAGCACGACCGCGCCCGCGCCGTCCGCGAAGATGGTGGCCGTCTTCTTGTCCCCGTAGTCCAGGAAGCGGGACATGGCGTAGACCGCCACCACCAGCACGCGCCGGTAGCGCTCGTCCGCCCGCAGGTACTTCCACGCGACGTCGAGCGCCGTCGCGAACCCGGCGCATGCGCTGTTCACGTCGAAGGTCCCCGTGCGCCCCGCCATCCCCAGCCGCCCGTGCAGCACCGACGAGGTGGCGGGCGAGACGTACTCCGGGGTGTCGGTGGAGACGATCAGCAGGTCCACGTCCTCCGGCCCGACCCCGGCGTCCGCCAGCGCCCGCCGCGCGGCCTGCTCCGCCAGGTCGGCGGTGGACTCGCCGGGCGCGCAGACGTGCCGCTCCTCGATCCCCAGCGTGCCGCGGACGAAGGGGTCCACGTCCTCCCCCAGCATGCGCGACAGGTCCGCGTTGGTGAGGACGCGCTCGGGGACGAAGGAGCCGGTGCCGGTGATGACCGCGTGGCGCATGGGGGCGAGGAGTGCGTGAGTGCGAAGTGCGGAAGTCAGGCAGGGGTGCCGGTGTCGGCTGTCCCCTGCGGTTCGGCGGTGGTCCCCCTCGCCACCAGGCGCACGGGGAGCGGCTTTCCGGGCCTCGCCTCCGGCTTCCCCTCGATCAGGCGGAGGAGGAGGCGGGCGGCGCGGGCGCCCAGCTCGCGGGCGGGGACGGCCACGGTGGTCAGCTCCGGGGTGACGACGCGGGCCATCTCGATGTCGTCGCACCCCACGATGGACATCGCCCGGGGGACCGGAACCCCGGCGGCGGCGCAGCCCTTCAGGGCGCCCAGCGCCGCCAGGTCGTTGGCGCAGAACACCGCCGTGGGG
>DASYWD010000108.1 GCA_035936415.1 Longimicrobiaceae bacterium | reverse complement strand
CCCCCCCCCCCCCCCCGCGGCCGTGTCACTCGCCTTCGGCCTCCGCGGCCTCGCGGGCCAGGGCGAGGTAGTCGCGGAGCTGGTCCTCGGTGAAGCGCCCCGCCTGCCGGGCGATCGCGAGGAACTGCTCCGGGATGGGGTCGCCGGTGTCGCGCGTCAGGTCGTCGTCCACGTCCACCGGCCAGGCGGGCGCGTCGGCGTCCTGCTCGGGCGCCGTGGGGTCGATGCCGTTCAGCGGGTGGAAGACCAGCGTCGCGCCGAGCGCGTTCGGCTCGTCCACGTAGGGGGTGATCTCCACCTCGGCGAGGTAGACGTCTCCGTCGGCTTCGAAGATGCGGAAGCCCAGGGCCATCCCGAAGTTCTCGCCCTCTCCGTCCTCGTGGTCGTGATCGTGTTGCGCCATCGTTCCTCCGGCGTTCGGTCTCAGGGTTTGGGTGCTGCGTGGCGGCGCAAGATACGGGCCCCACGGGGGCGGGGGAAGGGCGCCGGGCGGGGTGGACAGCCGCGGGTGCCGGAGGTAAGCTTCTCTCCGTGCCGAACGACCGTGAACGCAGCCGCGACCGTACGATCCTCCGATCCGTCCGGCCCCCTCGCCGGGGGGCCGGACGCTTCGTTTCGCCCCGACGAGCGGGACCCGCGTGAAGCTGTCCCCCGTCTACGTCGTCCTGCTGCTCACACAGGTGATCTTCGCCACCCTCCCCGTCGCGGTGAAGGTGGCGCTGCGCGACCTCTCCAGCCCCTCGCTCGCCCTGCTCCGGGTGGTGGGGGCCGCGCTCCTGTTCGTGGTGCTCCAGCTGGTCCTGGTGCGGGAGCGCGTCCACACCCGGGCCGACTACGCCCGGCTGGCGCTGTACGCGCTCCTGGGCGTGGTGGCGAACCAGCTCCTGTACATCACCGCGCTCACGATGACCACCGCGACCGCGGCGCAGACGCTGCAGACCACGGGGCCGGCGGCGACGCTCCTCATCGCCATCCTCCTGCGGCGGGAGACCTCCAGCCGCGGGAAGTGGCTCGGGATCGGGCTCGCCGCCTCCGGGGCGCTCTACCTGGTGGGGGTGGAGCTCACCTCCGGGAGCGGCGTGGGGAACCTGCTGGCGCTGCTGAACGTGGTGGCCTTCTCCACCTACCTGGTGATCTCGCGCGACCTGGTGCGGCGCTACGACCCGCTGACGGTGATCACCTGGGTCTTCGTCTTCGGCGCGGTGGGGATCGCCCCCTGGGGCGCGCCTGCGCTCCTGGCGGAGAGCGGCCCGGTGTCCGCCACCACCTGGGCGGCGCTGGCGTGGATCATCGTCCTCCCCACGGTCCTCGCCTACTACCTGAACGTGTGGGCGCTGCAGCGGGTGGAGTCCAGCGTGGTCTCGGTATACATCTACCTCCAGCCCGTGGTCACGGCGATCCTGGCCGGCCCCGTGCTCGGCGAGCGCCTCTCGCCGCGGCTCCTTCCGGCGGCCGGGCTGATCTTCGCGGGGGTGGCGCTCACCGCCTGGACGGGCCGGCGCGCGAGGCTCCGCCGGAAGGGAGCGGCGGAGCAGGAGCACGTCGAGGCCTGACCGGGGTGGTCCCCGGGTGAGACGCGAAAGGGGGTGCCCCGCCGGGAGCACCCCCTTCTCGCCGCCGCCCGCCGGGTCAGCGGCCCGCCAGCGTCCGGTCGAGCAGCCGCGCCAGCCGGTACCCGGCCAGGGTGGCGGCGGTCTCGGCGGTGGCGCGCGTCGCTTCCCGGTACGCGGCGTCCGGCTCCTGCCCGCGCGGCGTGTCGTACACCTGCGCCTTCGCCGTCTCCAGCCCCGCGCGCGCCCACGCCTCGTACGCTCCCTGGGCGAGCTGCGCCTCGGTGAAGCCGCTCCGCGGGTGGCGCTCCATGAGCGCGCGGGCGACCCGGTCCACGTGGGCGTGCTCCGCCTCCCCCGGCCGGGCGGGGTAGGCGCGGGTGACCGCGCCATCCCAGTACGAGTGCAGCGTGCTCCTCCCGTCCAGGCGGAACAGGTTCCCGCCCTGGTCGCCCCGCGGCTCCGTCGCCGTGACCCGCGCCACCGAGTGCAGCGGCTGGTGCAGGTCGCCCACCAGGTGGAGGATCCAGGCCAGGTCCGTCGCGCGCTGGGCCGACGGCCGGTCGAGGTCCACCACCCACCGCTGCAGCACGCCCAGGCGCTCCACGACGTTCACGGTGTCGGGGCGCAGGTCGGGCCGGTCGCGCGGGCCCTGCGGCGTCTCCTCGAAGAAGAAGTTGACGTAGTGCCAGTTGGAGCGGTGGTACAGGCTCCGCCGCTCCGGGAAGCGGTCGCTGCGCACCACGTCCGGCCAGGTGCTCGCCTCCACGAAGAAGGTCCGCCGCCGTGCCGCGTCCGTCCCCCGCGCGGGGAACATCTCCCGGAGGCCGGAGCCCTCCGGGGCGTTGGAGAGGAGCGCGGCGGCCGCCGCCCGGGCCTGCGGGCTCATGTTCTCCCACGCGATCCGCGCGATCACCTGGTGCCCGAACTCGTCCCAGGCGTGCGCCGGCAGGGCGAAGAGCTGCCCCGCCAGCGCCATGGCCGCGATCCAGCGTCGCTTCATGACTCCTCCTCCGGTGGATTGGATGCCCGCCGCCCGGAGCGCCGTAACTACAGCTTCACCGTCTGCACATTCGGGCGCTCCGGCCCCTGTTCCAGGAGCTGCTGCGCCACAATGTAGCCCGAGCCGCCGTTGACGCCATGCCCGGGCCTGCGGGGTCGGGGAGGCGTCAGAGCCCCAGCACCGACTCCCCCTGCTCGAAGACGATGTCCACCGGGATCCCGCGGGTGGAGAGCCGGTTCAGGTCCGCCTGGAGCTGGGGACCGATCTTCCCGTACCTCTCCTGCAACTCGCCCACGCCCGCGTAGTCGCCCTCGCCCTGCATCACCAGGATGTCCCGGGCCAGGTCGTTCATCGCGGCCTCCATCTTCGCGAAGTCCACCCGGTACCGGCCGTCCGCGCCGCGGGCGAAGGCGCCCTTCTCGGCCAGGTAGTTGAAGGTCGCCACGTTGGCCCGCCCGTGCGCGCTGGCGGCGCCGAAGCGGATGGAGCGGAACAGGCTCGCCAGGAAGGTCACGTAGTTGTTGCGGATGTCCTCGCCGGGGAGCTCACCCTGCCGGTTGAGCTGCTGGATCATGTACAGCCCCAGGATGTCCGCCTTCCCCTCCTCCAGCGCCGACGCGCGCTCCTTGAGCGCCTCGCGCACCGTCCCCTGGCCGGTGACGGTGTTCTTGATCCCCAGCCCGTGCGCCACCTCGTGGAACATGACGTTTCCGAAGAAGGCGTCGAAGGTGACGTTCGGCTGCTGGGCCGGCGCGATCAACTCCTGCGCGATGGGCACCAGGATCTTGTCGAACTTGGCCCGCATCGCGTTCTTGAGCTGCAGCCGGCGCGTCCCCTTCTGGAGCTGCACCTCCTCGTCGTTGGGGAGGTTGATGGCGATGGTCTTGGAGCCCGCGTTGGCCTGGCCCGAGTAGAAGATCACGTCGTACGCGTTCAGGTCCGAGTCGGAGCCCGGGGTCTCCTGCTTGTAGCGCGCGTCCACCGGGAGCCCGCGCTGCAGCGCCGGGAGGAACGACGCCAGCCGGGAGAGCCGCTGGCTCCACGCCTGGTCCTTGACCAGGACGTACGCCTCGTGGGCCGCCTTGTAGCCGAAGAGCTGGTCCTCGTACGTCTCGATGGGGCCGATGACCACGTCGAGGGTGTTGTTCTTCATGTCCATCCACGCCAGGTCGCTCGCCTGGTACTCGTCGTCCAGGAGCGCGGCGGCGCGGGTCTCCAGGTAGCGCTTGAGCCCCGGGTCCTCCGCCAGCGCCGCGGCGGCGCGGAGCTTCTCCGCCGTGCGGCGGTGCGCCTCGGCGTATTGCCGGTGGAAGGGGACCGTCACCAGCCGGCCGGAGGCGTCGCGGCGCACCAGCGTGTACAGGCTGCGGAGCGAGTCCGCGCGCGCGCCCCCGGCGGCGACCGCCCGCTCGAACTCCTCCTTGCTCATGTCGGTCGGGTAGTAGTTCGCCCCCGCCGGCTTGGGGCCCACGCCCGGCACGAAGGGCTGGTCGCCCGCCAGCCGGTCCCACGGCCCGTAGTTGATCTCCACGAAGCGACGCATCTCCGGGTCGGTGATCCGGGCCAGGAGCGAGTCGCGGTTCCCGTACGCCTGGTGCCAGTAGACGCCGTCCTGCTCGCGCGCCGCGTCGATCAGGAGCGGGATCATCTGCCGCTCCTTCGCGCTCAGCCCCGAGAGGTCGGCGGTCAGGCGCACCGTGGTGTACTTGTTCAGCCGGTCGCGGATGGAGGGCTGCTGCGAGGGAGCCTGCGCGGCGGCGGTGGGAGCCGGCGCGGGCGTCGGGTCGGGCGCGGCGGCGGGCTCCTCGGCGGCGCGGCCCGCACACCCGGAGAGCCCGAGCGCGAGGAGGGCGGCGGTGGCGTACGAAACTCGTTGCATGGCAGTCTCCAGGGGGTCGGATGCCGGCACGTCGTGTCGGCCGGTGTACCCCTGGATCTTAGCCCGGGATCCAGGAACGGCAAGGGCGCGGGGCCCGGTGGGCGCGCATCTTGCCCCCCGTCGCAGCCGGCCGCGACCGGCCCATCGAACACCCGTTCCAGCGAGGCAGGCACATGCTGAACCGACGCACCATCTCCACCCTGTCCGTGCTCGCGATGCTCGGCGCGGCGGCGTGCGGCGAGAACGAAGGCGGCGCCATCGGCGACGAGCAGACCGACCTGGGCGAGGGGACCACCGGGATCGGCACCCCGGGCGACGGGATCGAGCCGGCCCCGCCCGTCATCGGCGACAGCATCAACCAACGGGGAGCAGGCCCCCCCTATGGGAACGCCGTGGACACCACGGTCGCTCCCTGAATCACCGGGGAGGCATGAACAAACGGGGGAGGCGGCACCGAGCCGCCTCCCCTTTCCCTTTCGCTACCGTCGCTCCCGCCTCCGTCAGTCGAAGAACTTCCCGACCACGTAGCCGAGGAACCCGAGGAGGAAGCCCCCCACGACCATGCTCCGGTCCGTCAGGAGCCCATCGGCGACTCCCACCGCCGCTCCGACCAGCGCCCCGGTGTGCGTAGCGGTTCTTCGGACCGAAGGGCCACGGCTCCCGCGTGTCGGGCGGGGGAGCGATCCATGCCGGCGGCCGGAGCGCGTGCAGTTGGTGGGCCGAATCGGCGGGGGCGCTGTCGGCGGCCGGAAGGGCGTTTCCCGTCTCCTGGCCTGAGAGGGGTTGTAGCACGAGCCCGACCGCGAGCAATGCGCTGAGCACCCACCGGCGAGGTGGGCCCGACGCCCCCACCCTCACCGCCGCTTCCGCCCCCGTCCGCCACCCCGCCCGCGCTTCGGGGGTTTCGGCCCGGCGTGCGCGTGCTTCCCGCCCTTCCCCCCGCGTCCGCGCTGCCCGCCGCGCCGCGGCTTGTCGCCCACCTCCTCCCAGAACTCCTGCTCCTTCCACGCGCGGGCATGCTCCGCGCGCGCCGTGTCTAGGCGGATCCGCGCCTCCTCCAGGGTGGGGGCGCGTACGGCCTCCTCCTTGCCGCGCGTGACCGTCCAGTGCAGCGGCCGGTCGAACTCGGGGAGCTCGTCCTCGTCGTCGAGGAAGCGGAGCGCCTTGGCGGGGATGCGCGCCCGGACGACCGGCTGGTCGCCCTCGAAGCCGTAGTCCAGCGGGTACTCCCTGTCGTCCAGGGTGATGGTGCCCGGGAGCGCCATCCACTTGGCCCGCTCCTCCGCCGGGACCCACTCGTCCGCCTCCATCCTCAGGTCCGCGTCCATGAACTCCTGGTACGAGCCGATCCCCTCCAGCCGCCCCATCCAGTACTCCGCAAGCTCCTTCTCGCTCGCGTCGCGCGTGGCCCCCGCCGAGCGGCGGTACACCTCGCGCAGCTCCTTCACCGTCTCCCGGTTGTGCTTGATGGAGGGGTGGTACGCGGACCCCGCCGCCATGGCCTCCGCCAGCGCGCGGCGCGCCGCGCCCGCCAGCTCCGGCGGGAACCGGTCGAGCCCCTGGACCTCCGAGTCCAGCTCGAACCCCTGGTAGCTGCGCACCCGCTTCACGCGCAGCGGCGTGCGGCGGTGCCCCGGGTCGTAGAGGATCTCCGGCTCGCCCCCCTCGGCGAACTCCCACAGGTAGTTGTACGGGATCTCCGTCCCCTCGATCGCGCCGCGGGGCCGCCCGGACCGGTCCGAGAAGTAGCGCAGCTCGCCGGCCACCGCCCCGTACGCTCCGCAGACGCTGCTCTGGGAGACGCGCACCTCCTCCCCCCAGCTCGTCTCCTGGTCGATCACCAGGTCGAAGGGCATCACCTCCGCCAGCAGCCGCTGCCACCCGCGGTGCAGCTCGTCGTTCATGCGCGGAAGGTGCCGCGGCAGGTCCACGTCCAGCGAGCGGTAGATGGAGGCGATGGCGAGCGCCGCGTCCTCGATGGAGCGCACCAGCACCCCCCGCTCCTCGGCCCAGTCGGCCAGCGCCTCGTCGCTGAACACGTGCCGCGGGAGGCCGTACACGACCCCCAGCGCCCCGCAGGTACGCAGGGCGTCCTCGTAGATGCGGTACGCCGTGAGGTGGTCGCTCCCCGGGACCACGTACTGGCCGATGTCGTTGTCCTGCCGGAGCATCCGGTGCAGCGACTCGATGCTCGCGCACGTCGCCACGACCGGGACGAGCGACTCCGGGCTGCGGACCAGCAGCTCCCCCCAGGGGCGGTCCACCGGGAGCACCTCCACCTTGCGGCCGTAGTCGGTGAGCCGGTTCCCGGCGATCAGCCCCCGGCCCTCCAGCGTCTCCACCGCGCGCCGGTAGGCGATCCGGTCCAGCGCCACGGGGAGGTCCAGCTCGTCCGCGCGGACGCCCATGTCCGCGCAGGTCATCGCGACCCGCTCCGGGTCCCCCGCGAGCTGGAAGTTGGGCTCCGTCGGCTCCAGCTTGGCGAAGTCGATGTCGCGCTCGGAGAGGATGTAGACCTCGCCCTCCTCCACCCGTCCGTGCACCCGCCCCGCCATCTGCAGGATCTCGTTGGCGCCGAGGGGAAGGCGGGTCAGCACGCGCTTCCCCTTCTTGACCAGCGTGGTGAACTGCGCGTCCTCGATCACCACCGTGTCCAGCCCGCGGATGTTGAGCGCCGACTGCCCCGCCGCGGTCATCGCCAGCACGTATGGCTTCGGCGCGTCCCCGCCCAGGAAGGGGGCCAGCTTGGCGACCGGCTCCCCCCCGTGGTAGTACTCGGGGAAGATGCCGGGCCACTTCTCCCCGATCTGCTTCGCCACCTGCTCCGTCCCCGCCCGCGTGGGGACGAACACCGCGACGCCGCGCTTCTCCTTCTTCACGTGGCGGAGGAAGCGCTCCGAGAGGAAGTCCAGCGGCGACGCGGTGTTGGAGACCCGCACCCGGGCCGCCTTGGCCGGGTCGAACGCCGACGACTCGATCACCTCCGCTGAGCCCAGGTACTCGCGGTAGAAGGTCGGGTCCACCGTGGCCGAGAGCCAGATGAAGCGGCACCCCGCGCGCTTCGCCAGCGCCAGGCACAGCTCCAGCTCCGCCGAGGTCTGGTGGATCTCGTCCACCACCACCACGTCGTCCGCGGTGATGAGGTCGTCCTGCAGCCAGCGCCGCGCGATCCCGGTGGTGACGATCACCACGTTCCAGGTGGGTGTCTCCGGCGTCGCCTCGCGCTCCCGGTTCACCACCCCCACCCGCAGCTCCGGCCCCACGATCTCCTGCGCCATGCTGCGCACGGCGAGCGTCTTCCCGGTCCCCGTCCCGGCCACGATCCCGAACCCCTTCCCCTCGCGTGAAAGCTGGCGGATCTCCCCGCCGTGCTCGCGCTCCAGGATGGTCTCCACGTCCGTGAGCTGCACCCCGATCTCGATGGTCTCGCAGGAGGCCCGCGTGGGGGCGATCACCACCAGGCGCCCCTCGGGCGGGCGGCCGGGGAAGCGTTCGGAAGGGGGTGTCGTGGAGACTTCGACCATGTTCGGGATCCGGTCTGTCTGTGGGCGTCGAGTTGACGCGGCAGGTCGCACGGGCCTAGCATGTAGCCCGCCGGCCGTGGTTTTCGCAAGAACTCCGCCAGGGGCACCCCCACCCCCGACCGCCACACGCAGAACCTTCCCGGAACACGGCTTGCGGGCCAGACCACCCCCGCCCCGGAGCGCGGAGCAGGCGCAACCCGTGACCAGGAGGACAGCATGGCCCAGAACCAGAACAACGACGACCGCGAGCCGATCACGCACTCCAGCCGCGAGACCCGCGAGGGGACGACGGAGGGGTTCACCGGCGGCGGGAACGTGGGGAGCCGCCCGGAGTTCGCCGGCCGGCCGAACCGGACCGAGCAGCGCCAGGACATGGCGCTCGACCCGAACGAGCGCGGCTCGGCGGACGTGGAGCGCGAATCGCTCGACAACGACCGCGACGGCTCCAACCGCAGCTCCTGACCCGCACCGGCCCGCCCCTCCCCCCCTGCGGGGAGGGGCCCCGGCCCCGGGCAGTTTCGCACTTCGCACCTCGCACTTCGCACTCCGTCCCCCATGCCCGAGCCGACCCCCGCCCGCACCCTCGTCTTCGTCGATGCCGCGCAGGTCGCCGCCTGCACCGGCCCGGCCGCGTCGACCGAGTGGCAGGACCCGGCCGCCGTCCAGGAGGGCGCCGCCGTCGCGGTGGAGGACGGCCGCATCGCCGCCGTCGCGCCCCGGGACGAGCTGCTCGCGCGCTACCCGGACGCCGAGCGGGTGGACTGCGCCGGCGGCGTGCTGACGCCGGGGCTGGTGGACTCGCACACGCACGCCGTGTTCGGCCGGTGGCGCGCGGACGAGTACGTGCTCCGCTGCACCGGCGTGCCGTACATGGAGATCGCGCGGCGGGGCGGGGGGATCAACGCCTCCGTCCGCGACCTGCGCGCCCGCAGCGAGGACGAGCTGGTGGAGATGGCGCTCCCCCGCCTCCGCGAGATGCTCCTGAACGGCACCACCACCGCCGAGGTGAAGAGCGGCTACGGCCTGAGCACCGCGGACGAGCTGAAGACGCTGCGCGCCGTGCGCCGCCTCGCGGAGATGCAGCCCGTGGAGCTGGTGCCCACCTTCCTGGGCGCGCACGAGTTCCCGCCGGAGCACCGCGACCGGCGGGATGCGTACGTCGACCTGCTGGTGGAGGAGATGATCCCCGCCGTGGCCGAGGCCGGCCTGGCGCGCTTCTGCGACGTGTTCATGGAGCCCGGCGTCTTCGACCGCGCGCAGACCGAGCGGATCCTCCGCGCCGGCCTGGACCACGGCCTCCGCCCCAAGCTCCACGCCGACGAGCTGGAGGGGAGCGGCGGCGCCGAGCTGGCGGTGGAGCTGGGCGCCGCCTCCGCGGACCACCTGGGCGACGTCTCCGAGGCGGGGATCCGCGCGCTCGCCGTGTCCGGCACCGTCGCCACGCTGCTCCCTGCGACCCTGTTCTTCCTGGGGCGGCCGAAGTTCGCCCCGGCGCGCGCGCTGCTGGAGGCGGGCGCCACCGTCGCCCTCGCCACGGACTTCAACCCCGGCTCCTCGCCCACCCCCTCGCTCCCCTTCGTGATGACCGCCGCCTGCTCGCGGATGGGGATGAGCCCCGCCGAGGCGCTGCGGGCCGCCACCGCGGGGGGCGCCGCCGCGCTGGAGATCGCCGACGGGCGTGGAACGCTCGCGCCCGGAGCCCCCGCCGACCTCGCGCTCTGGCGGGTGCAGAGCGTGGCCGAGATCCCCTACCGCCTGGCCGCACCCGTCTGCGCCGGGGTGTGGAAGCGGGGGCGCCGGGTGGTCTGAGCCCCCGGGGTGGCCCCTCCCGGGCGGCGCTTGCTTGTTGCCGCTTCGCAAAGCCGTTATTTTCCGGCGCCTGCAGTCTGAAAGCGCCGCCCGGGGAGCCCGCCCCGGCGGCGTCGCTGTTCCCGGCTCGCCGTGCCCGCGGTCGAGCATACCCCGGTGTTCCCCTCACGCCCCACATGGCGAACGTCGCAAAGCTCAGGGAGCGCGCCCGCACCCTCGAACAGCGGGACCAGTGGAAGGAGGCGCTCGACGTCTACCTCCAGCTGGTGGAAGAAGCCCCCGACGAGGTCGAGGTCGGCCTCTGGAACCGCATCGGCGACCTGCACACCCGCGTCGGGCAGTCCGAGCGCGCCGTCGAAGCGTACGACCGCGCGGTGGACGCGTACGCCGACGCCGGGCTGCACAACAATGCCATCGCCCTCTGCCGGAAGATCCTGCGGATCGCCCCCGCGCGCGCCTCCGTGTACCTGAAGCTGGGGCAGATCAGCGCCGCCAACGGGTTCCTGGCCGACGCCCGGCAGAACTTCCTGGAGTACGCCGCGCGGATGCAGCGGGCCGGGCAGCTCGACGCCTCGTTCACCGCGCTCACCGAGTTCGCCGACCTTTCGCCCGACGACACCGAGGTCCGCCTGCTCCTGGCGGAGCAGCTCCTCGCCCACGACCGGCAGCCGGAGGCCGTCGAACAGCTCCTCATCCTCCGCGACCACCACCGCGCCCGCGGCGACGACGGCCGGGCCGAAGAGGTGCAGCAGCGGATTCTCTCCATCGACCCGCACGCCGACCTCACCTCCCGGGGCCGCGCCGCCGCGCCCGGCGCCGCCCCGGAAGACGACTTCCGGGTGAGCTACGCCGAGCCGGACGCCGCGGAGACGGACGACGACCCGTTCGCGCTCGAGTTCCACGGGAGCATCGAGCCCGGCCTCGTCGAGCCCGAAGCGGAGCCGCTCCCCGGGCTGGACCTCCCGGTTACCCCGGACGAAGCGGGCGCCGGGGAGATCGGCGCGCTGGAGGGGCTGGAGACCGCAGAGGGCTACTCCACGTGGGGCGGGGAAGAGGAGGACGCGGCCGAAGACGATGCCGACGCCGACGACCTGCCGCTCCTCGACTCGGGTCTGGAGATCGAGCACACCGCGCTCTACGAGCCGGAGCCCCCCGCCGGTGGCACCGGGGCCGCCGCGGAGGACCTTCCGATGCTGGACGGGCTCCCCACGTTCGACGACGAGGACGAGGACGAGGACGAGGACGAGGACGAGGACGAGGACGAGGACGAAGACGCCGGAGCGGAGCCGCTCCCCTTCCTCGACCTGGACGCCGGAGCGGATGGCGACGACGCGTTCGGGGGCGGCCTCCACGTCGCCCCGGAAGCGCCCCCCGCGCCGCGCGACGTGGTGGAGGCGCTGCGGGAGCGGGTCGCCGCCGCTCCCGAGGACACCTCCGCGCTGCACCGGCTGGTGGACGAGCTGGAGGAGCGCGGGAGGGGAGGCGAGGCCGCGGATGCGCTCGCGGCCGCCCACCGCGAGCTGTCCGCGCGCGGGCTGTACCGGGAAGCGCTCGGCGCCGTCCGCTCGCTCCTGGCGCGCCGCCCCGACGACACGGCCGTCTACCAGAAGCAGGTGGAGTACGCGTTCCGCGTCGGCGAGACCGACGCGATGGTGCGCGCGTACCTGGACCTGGGACGGCACCTCGGCACCCCCGCGGACGACCCCAAGGCGCGCGCCGTGTACCAGCGCGTCCTGGAGCTGGACCCCGGGAACGAGGAGGCCCGGCGCATCCTGGAGCCGCCTGCCCCGCCCGCCGGCGCCGCGCCCCCGGCCGAAGAGTACGTGGACCTGGGCTCGCTGATCATGGAGGACGAGCCGGCGGAGACCACCACCCGCTTCGTCGTGGACGAGGAGGAGCCCACCGGGGACGAGGACCGCGACTTCGCCGACATGCTGGCCGTGTTCCGGCAGAAGGTCAACGAGAACATCGCCGCCGAGGACTCCGCCAGCCACTACGACCTGGGGCTCGCCTTCATGGAGATGGGGCTGGTGGACGAGGCCATCGCCCAGTTCCAGGTGGCGCTGCGCGGCGGAGCCAGCCCGCTGGCCACGCTGGAGCTGCTGGGGCGCTGCTTCGTGGACAAGGGGCAGAGCGCCGTCGCCGTGCGCGTCCTGGAGCGCGCGCTGCGCATCCCGGGGACCACGGAGGCCGACCTGGTGGGCGTCGTCTACCAGCTCGCCCGCTGCCACGAGTCGCTCGGCGACGCGGCGGCTGCACGGGAGCTGTACGAGCGCGTCCTCGCCGTCGACATCCGCTTCCGCGACGCCCTCACCCGGCTGGAGTCGCTCCGCGCCTCCTCTCCCGGCTCACGTTTTTGACAACCCCCGGGGGCCCGGTTAGCTTTCCGCCCTCCCCCGGTCCCGACAGGCTACTTCGCTCATGCTGCGCACCGCGCCCCCGAGGCTTTCCGAGATCCAGGCCCCCGTGCGGGAGCGGCTGGACTCCGTGTTCGAGGAGATCCGCCGCGTCGTCCTGGCGGACTTCGGCATGGTCACGGAGGTCAACGAGCACCTGCTGAAGGTGCGCGGGAAGCTCTTCCGCCCCACCCTCACCCTGCTCTGCAATTCGGTGGGGGGGCGGCCGAGCCGGGACGCCGAGACGCTGGCCGCGGTGCTGGAGCTGGTCCACCTGGCGACCCTGGTGCACGACGACGCGGTGGACCACTCCGTCCTGCGCCGGGGGATGCCCACCGTGAACTCCGTGTGGAGCCACCAGGTCGCCGTCATCATGGGCGACTACCTCTACACGCGGGCCCTCACCGAGATCACCCGGCTGGGGCAGGTGGAGCCGATCCGCGTCCTGGCCGAGGCCGCCAACGCGATGACGGTGGGCGAGATGCGGCAGCTCGCCTCCCACGACGCGCTCGACTTCGGCGAGGACGACTACTTCCGGCTGATCGCGTCCAAGACCGCGTCCCTCATGTCCGCCGCCTGCGAGCTGGGCGCCCTGGCCGGCGACGCCGAGCTGCGCGAGCCGCTGGCGCACTTCGGGCGCGAGCTGGGGATGGCCTTCCAGATCGCCGACGACCTGCTGGACTACACCGCCGACGAGGCGGTGACCGGGAAGCCCACCGGGCAGGACCTGCACGAGCACAAGGTCACCCTCCCGCTCATCGCCGTCCTCCCCTCGCTCGACGGCGCGGAGCGGGCCGAGGTGGAGGGGCTGTTCCGGGACCCGGAGCCGAGCGACGCGCGCATCGCCACGGTGGTCGGGATCGTCCGCTCGCGCGGCGGCTTGGATTATGCGAGGGGCACGGCGCTCGAGTACGCCCGTCGCGCGGAGGAGGCGCTGGAGGGGCTTCCCGAGGGGCCCGCGCTGGACGCCCTGCGCACGAGCATCGCGTACGCCATCGAGCGCCGCCGCTGAGCGGCGTCTTTCACATGGGTCGGGGGGTGAGATGAACGTCGCCGTACGCCGCCGTGCCGGTCGCCTGCTCCTGGTCATCCTCGTCGGAATGGTCCTCGGTGCCCTCCTCACCGAGCTCGCCGTGGAGTTCATGCCGCAGAGCGCGGCGCGCACCTTCTTCACCACCTCCGTCGCCGCGGCCTTCGGCCCCCTGGTGATCGACCTGGTGGCGGTGGGTGTGACGCTCGGTCCGCTGGTGTTCCACCTGAACTTCCTGACCGTGATCGGGGTCCTAGTCGTCGCCCTAGGCGCCCGTACCTGGTTGTGACGGCTCGATAAATCGCGCAGCTCTGCGTTGCCCTGCGCGCGGCTCCCTGCGGCGTGAAACAACCACGCCTCAGTCGCCGTGCTCGGGCGCCTTGATCTGCGCGATTTCTCTTCGCCTCATTCTCTCCGTAAGAGCGAACAGCAACGCCCAGCGCCGTTCTCCCCTCCCTCGCCTGCGGGGTGGGGTCGGGGGAGGGGGGCTCCGCCGCCGACTCGCTCTACGGCTGCGGCTGACAGGAAGCCCTCCCCCAGAACTGGGGGAGGGTGGCGAGCCTAAAGCGAGCCGGGTGGGGGCCCCGCCGAGGACGCGCGCCTCGCCTCCGTAGCACGCGAGAAAAGCCCCTCTCCCGCTTGCGGGCTACGCATTACCCACATCTCGGAGGGTCTGGAAAGCGAGAGTGAAGTCGAAGAGTCTGCGCAGCCCGATCCAGAGGCTTTTGACCCCCGGCTCACCATCACCCTTGCGTCCCAGGAAGCCGCCGAAGGAGGCGATCTC
>DASYWD010000107.1 GCA_035936415.1 Longimicrobiaceae bacterium | reverse complement strand
GCCGTGCGCTGGAGGTCGCCTCGGGGCGCGGGGAGGCGAAGGCCCGCCACGCAGCCGAGGCGGTGCTGGAGTCCGTGCGCAGCCGCGTGGTCGCGGCCCCGTCCGCCGCCCCGTCACGGGCCGCCGCCGCCCAGGACGCGGACGCGCTCGCCGCGGACCTGGTCCGCTCGCTGAGCCAGACCGCCGCAGGATGAAGTTACTCGCCCGGAGGTCCGAGCCTTCTTCCAGGGCCTCCGAACCGCACGCTCCCCAACCGCCCTTCTTGCTGCCATGAAGATTGGAGCCCGACCGCTGGTCGTCCTGCACTGGGACGAGGAGTTCCGCGAGCGCATCCGCCGCATCTCGGAGCGAGACTACGTCTTCCAGGCGGTCCCGGACTGGGAGTCGCTGCGCGAGGCGGTGCGGGACTCTCCGCCCTCGGCGCTGGTGGTGGTGGATCCGTACTCCGACACCAACGGCCGGAGCGGGCCCTCCGCCGCGCTCCGCTCCCTGCTGGTGGAGTTCCCCTCGTGCGCGGTGTTCGCCGCCTTCGACGTGACGCCGGACCGCTTCGACGACCTGCGCACGCTGGGCAAGTGGGGGGTGGTGGAGGTGGTCTCGCTGGACCACGACGACACCCAGCTCGCGCTGCTGAAGCGCTTCCGGCAGTCGCAGGGGCGGCCGCTCCGGGCGCTGCTGGAGCAGGTGCTCCCCCCCGACACCCCGGGGCGCGCGCGCGCCATCCTGGACGCGGCCGCGGAGGTGGTGGCGGTCGGCGGCCACGGGCGCGACCTGGCGAAGTCGCTCTACCTGTCCCGCCGGACGCTGCTGCGCTGGTGCGAGCGGGCGGAGCTCCCGCCGCCGCGCAAGCTGCTGGCGTGGATGCGGATCCTGCTCGCCGCCGAGCTCCTGGACGACCCGGGCCGCACCGTGCTCAGCGTCGCCCACGCCTGCGGCTACTCGTCCGACAGCGGTCTGCGCCGGGTGACCCAGAAGTTCCTGGGGACCAGCCCCACCACCCTGCGCGAGAAGGGCGCCTTCTCCCGCGCCTCCGCGGCGTTCCTCAAGGTGCTCGCCAAGTACCGCAAGGGGCAGGTGCTCGGGGTCTGAACGACCCCCTCCCCCGGCCCCTCCCCGCAAGGGGGAGGGGAGCACGACAAACGGCGCCCCCACCGGGATCTCCCGGCAGGGGCGCCGTTTCGCACTCACGCACTCACGCACTCCGTCCGCACCCACTCGATCCGCCGGTGGCGGGTCGCGCCGAAGGCTTCGCGCAGGCGGCGCAGGGCTTCGCGGCGGGCCTCGTCGGGGGTGCCGGCGTCCACCGGGACGGTGGCGGTGAGGGCGTAGGCCACGGCGAACTCCTCCACGATCCGGCCGGCCGCCTCCACGCGCCGCACCTCCGAGACGTCCACGCGGGCGTCCGGCCAGGCGCGGAGCAGCTCCTTCTCCACCTGGTGCTCGGCGTCGCCCAGGCCGTAGGCGGGGACCTCGGCGCGCCCGCGCCCCTCCGCCCGGACGGCGTAGCGCACGGCCCGCTCCGCTACGGGATGATGATGGTGTCGCGGGGAGAGGCCCGGCGCGGCTGGGCCGGCGGCGGGGGCGGCTCCTGCGGCAGCAGCTGGGGCACGGTGTCCAGCGGGAGGGTGTCCGGGCGCGCGACGAGTGCGTCCCGGAGCGCGCGGACCCGCTGCTCCGCCACCTGCCTTCCGCGCTCGAAGGTGCTCAGCTCGATGTAGCGCTCCAGCGCGGCGATGGCCCCGGTGGTGTCGCCCGCGGCCAGGGCGGCGTCGGCCAGCTGGTTGTACGAGACCACGCGCCCGGGGTCGAGCGAGACCGACCGGCGGAGCTGCGCCAGCGCCTCGTCCGGCCGTCCCAGCCGCAGGAGGGCGGAGCCCAGGTTGCCGTGGAACTCCGCGTTGTCGGGCGCGAGCTGCACCGCGCGCTCGAACTGCGCCAGCGCGGTGGCGTAGTCGCCCTGCTCCATGAAGCGGAGCCCCTCCTGGTTGGCGACCAGCGCGTCCACCGCCTCCGCGCCCGGCGCCAGGGTGTCGGCGGCCAGGGTGTCCGCGGGGATGCTGTCGGGGAGCTCGTCCAGCGGCCGTCCCGCCGTCCGGGGCTCCCGCTGCGTGCCCACCCACCAGGCGAAGGCCCCGCCGCCCAGCAGGAGCAGGAGGAGCGCCCACAGCC
>DASYWD010000106.1 GCA_035936415.1 Longimicrobiaceae bacterium | reverse complement strand
GGCCGGCGCTGAGCCCGCGCGGGCCCTGGCACGTGCCGAAGCGGCCTCCCTTCACCCGAGGGGAGGCCGCTCTGCGTCCGGACAGGTGAGATCACCCGGGCGGAGTGAGCGCCCCCCACACCAGCGCGCTCGCGAGCCACGCCGCGGCCCCTCCCCCCAGCGTCACGCGCAGGTTGTCGTCCAGGGGGAGCGGGGCCATCTCCAGCGCGGCGGCGGCCAGGGCGCCCACGACCGCCCCCAGCAGCGGAAAGCGCGGGTCCAGCGCGCCGAGGGCCAGTCCCACGGCCAGGTTGACGGCCAGCGCCGCCCCGAACCCCTCCCAGCTCTTCCCCCAGGAGGTCCGGCGCCGTCCCCAGCGCTTCCCCACCAGCGCCGCCGCGGCGTCGCCCAGGCCGTTGTAGAGCATGGCGGCCACGGCGAGCGTCTTGGGGAAGAGGAGGAGCGCCAGTGCGTACGCGACCGCCATGTAGGTGGCCCCCGCCAGGCCGCGGCGCTCGTGCGGGCGCAGCATGGCGCGGGTGAGGCGGAGGAAGTGGTAGCGCGGCCAGCGGATGCGCAGCCGCGCCAGGTCGGTCGCGAGCGCCACCGCCGCCGTGGGGACGAGCACCGCGACGGCCAGGGAGCGCGGCGCGAGCCAGACCAGGAGGGGGAGGACGATGGAGGCGAGGTGAAACGCCTTGCGGGACAGCTCTCTCTTCATCCTCCGGGGCGGCGGGCGTGGACCGGGACGGCCTGCGCCGGGAAGCTACACCGTCACCCGCCGCGGAGAAAGTCGATCAGCAGCCGGTTCACCCGCTCCGGCTCGTCGGCGGCGACCCAGTGGCTGGCCTCGGGGAAGCGCTCCACGCGGAGGTCGTGGACCCACTTCTCCAGCCCCTCCGTGAGTCGGACCACGAGGTGGGGATCCTTTTCCCCCCAGACGAGGAGCGTGGGCGCGGCGACGGGGCGCACCTCCGGCCGCTCGAAGCGGGCGAAGGCGCGGTAGTAGTCGAGCGACGCGGTGAGCGCCCCCGGCTGCGAGAACGCTTCCCGGTACAGCTCCAGGTCCGCGTCGGTGAAGGCGCCGGGCCGCACCGGCTCGGTGCGGAAGACCCGCTCCAGCAGGGCGAAGTCGCCGGCACGCAGGGCGGCCTCGGGGAGGGCCGGGAGCTGGAAGAACCCGGCGTACGCGGAGCGGAGCATCTGGTCCGGCTTGACGATCTCCCGGGCGAAGGCGGCCGGGTGCGGCGCGTTGAGGATCGCCATGCGGTCCAGCAGCTCCGGGCGGAGCATGGCGAAGTACCAGCCCACCACCCCGCCCCAGTCGTGCCCCACCAGGTGCGCCCGCGCCTCCCCGGCGTGGCGGATCAGCTCCGCGGCGTCCTCCACCAGCCGCTCCACCCGGTACGCCTCCACCCCCTCCGGCTTGTCCGAAAGGTTGTAGCCGCGCATGTCCGGCGCGACCACGCGGAACCCCGCCGCCGCGAGCGCCGGGATCTGGTGCCGCCACCCGTACCAGAACTCCGGGAAGCCGTGCAGGAGAAGCACCAGCGGCCCCTCCCCCGCCTCCACGTAGTGCAGCCGCACCCCCGAGCTCGTCATCCCGTGCTTCATCGTCCCCTCCGTTCCCCGGAACGCCTACCCCGCGCGGCCACCGTTGCGCCGCCGCGCCGGACCCGCGAAGTTTCCCACGCCCATCTTCGGCCGACTCCACGCCCGTCGTACCCCGGCACCGCCACGCGGCCGACCCATGAACACCACTCCACGCGGGGCGACGCTCCTCCTTGCCGCGCTCCTCTCTGCGGTGCCGCTCCCCGGGGCCGCACAGGACGCGGGCCCCACCCTCCGCGGCACCGTCCGCGCCGCCGACTCCGGCGAGCCGCTCCCCTTCGCCGTCGTGGAGCTCCCCGGGCTGGACCGGCGGGTGATCGCGTCCGCCGCGGGCGGCTTCGAGTTCACCGGCGTCCCGGCGGGACGGCACCGGCTGGTGGTGGAGCAGGTGGGCTACGCGACGGTCGACACCCTGGCGTGGCCCGACCACGGCGCGGTCCGGATCGGCCTCCGCCCCGCCCCCGTGGATCTGGACGACCTCGCCGCCGCCCGGCCGGGGCGCTGCGCCACGGCCGGCCTCGCGGACGCCGGGACGACACCGCAGCTCGCCCGCCTCATGGCGGAGCTGCGCAGGAACGCGGAGCACCACCGGCTCCTGGAGGACCGCTACCCCGTCCGCTTCCGCTACCTGCGGATCGTGGGCCCGGCGAAGCAGGGCGCGCGCACGGCGACGGACACCGTGGTCGAGCACACCCGCGACCGGCGGCCCTACCGCGTCGGCGGCGGGGTCCCCTCCCTGGCCGACGTGGCGGACCCGGCGTTCCAGGAGGGGCACTGCTTCCGCTTCGCCGGCACCGACCCGGTGGAGGGCGAGCCCCTGCACCGCATCGACTTCGCCGCGCTCCCCGCGGCCGGTGCCCCCGGGCTGGAGGGCTCCCTGTTCCTGGACCCGCGCACCCTTCTCGTGCGGCGCACCGTCTTCCGCGCCGTCGGCGAGCCGCGGGGCTTCCTCCTCTCGGTGGCCACCGAGGTGGTGACCACCTACCGGGAGGTGCCCCCGGGACTGGTGGTGCCGGTGGCCCGCCGGGTGGTGACCACCCCGCGCGGCCTCGGCTCGCTCGCAGTGGGCGGGGCGAGCGCCCGCACCTTCCGCCTCCTGGGCTTCGAGTTCACGGGAGCGCACCCCGGCACCGAGCCGTAGCCCTCACTCCTCCTCGCCCTCCCGCGAGGATGAGCGGCGCTCCGGCAGGCCGGCCACGCTCCGGAAAACGTCCTCCCGCAACGCCTGCATCCTCGGCCGCGCCCGCACGTCGTAGGAGCGGTTGGTGAGGAGCACCGCCCACGCCTTCCGCTCCGGCTCGATCCAGAGCGAGGTCCCCGTCCAGCCGTTGTGCACGTAGGCCACCGGCCGCTCGCATGGCTCCTGCTCCGATTCCCGCTCCTCGTCCGGGCAGGTCGCCACCAGCCCCAGCGTGCGCCGCCCGGCGCCGGGCTGCTGCGTCAGCATCGCGCGGGCCATCTCCGGCTGGAGGATCCGCACGCCGTCCAGCTCGCCCCCGTTCGCCAGCATGGCGGCGAAGCGGCCCAGGTCGCGCGCGGTGGAGAAGAGCCCGGCGTTCCCGGAGATCCCGCCCAGCCGCCGCGCCAGCAGGTCGTTGGGGCGGCCGCGGTACGGCTCCCCGGTGCTGAGGCGCAGGGTGGGGGCGCAGAGGGTGCAGTCCTGTCCGGGGAGGAAGGCGGTGTGCGTCATCCCCAGCGGGCGCCAGACGCGGCGCTCCAGGAAGCGCGTCAGCGGCTCCCCCGCGGCGCGCTCCGCCGCCGCCCACAGCGCCACGTACCCCAGGTCCGTGTAGACCACGTACCGTCCCGGCGGCTCCGAGATGCGGGTGCGGAGGATGCGCCGCAGCCGCTCCCGCGGCTCCTCGCCGCGGATGTTGGCGCCCCCGGGGAGGCCGGAGGTGTGGGTGAGCAGGTGCCGCCAGGTGACCCGGTCCTTGAACTGCCCCTCGAACTGCGGGAGGTGCTTCCGGACCGGCTCGTCCAGGTCGATGACCCCGTCCTGCGCCAGGAGGAGCACCGCCGTGGCCGTGGCGACCGGCTTGGTGACCGAGGCCAGGTCGTACATCGTGCTGTCCGGCGACACCGGGGCCGCCGCATCGCGCCACCCCACGTGCCCCATCCCCGCCAGGCGCTCCGTGCGCGGGCCGATCCCCAGCGCCAGCGCCGCCCCGGGAAAGGCCCGGCGCGCCAGCTCCGCCCGCACCGCCGCCT
>DASYWD010000105.1 GCA_035936415.1 Longimicrobiaceae bacterium | reverse complement strand
GGTCCAGCCAGCGCAGCTCCGCCGGGTCGGCCACGCCCCAGGCGGCCAGCTCCAGCGCCAGGGGGGCGAGGTCCGCCGCCAGGATCTCCGGCGCGGCGTGGGGGATCAGCCCGTGCTGCTCCGGCTCGGTCCAGAGGCGGTAGCACACCCCCGGCCCCACGCGCCCCGCGCGCCCGCGGCGCTGCTCCGCCGAGGCGCGCGTCACCGGGACCGTCTCCAGGCGCGTCATCCCGGTGCGCGGCGAGAAGCGCGGGACGCGCATCACCCCGCTGTCCACCACCACGCGCACCCCCTCGATGGTGAGGCTGGTCTCCGCGATGGAGGTCGCCAGCACCACCTTCCGCTCCCCGGGCGGGGAGGGCTCGATGGCGCGGTCCTGCGCTTCCTGCGGGAGGCTGCCGTAGAGCGGCGCCACGCGCACCCCCGGCCCCGGGCAGGCGTCGCGCAGCCGCTCCTCCACGCGCCGGATCTCCGCCTGCCCGGGGAGGAACACCAGCACGTCCCCCGGCTCGCGGTCCAGCGCTTCCAGCGTGGCGCGTGCCACCCGCGCGTCCAGCCACCCCTCGGCGGGGCGGGGGAGGTAGCGCGTCTCCACGGAGTGCGCCCGCCCCACGCTGGTCACCACCGGCGCGCCGTCGAGGAGCGCCGCCACCGCCGCGCCGTCCAGCGTGGCGGACATCACCAGGATGCGCAGCTCCTCGCGCAGCAGCGCCTGCGACTGCAGCGCCAGCGCGAGCCCCAGGTCGGCGTGCAGCGAGCGCTCGTGGAACTCGTCGAACACCAGCAGCCCCACCTCCTCCAGCGCGGGGTCCGCCTGGAGCATCCGGGCGAGCACCCCTTCCGTCACCACCTCGATGCGGGTCCGCGGCCCCACGCGGGTGTCCATCCGCACCCGGTGGCCCACCGTCTCCCCCACGCGCTCCCCGAGGGTGGCGGCCATGCGGCGCGCGGCGGCGCGGGCGGCCAGGCGCCGCGGCTCCAGCATCACCACCTTCCGCCCGGCGAGCCAGGGCTCGTCCAGCAGGGCCAGGGGGACGCGCGTGGTCTTCCCGGCGCCGGGGGGCGCCTGGAGCACGGCGGCGGTGCGGCCGCGGAGCGCCTCCCGCAGGGCGGGGAGGACGTCCTCGATGGGGAGGCCGGAGGGCGGAAGCTGGGGCATCGGTCCGGGTTCGGGTGGAACGGGCCACGCCCAATCTGCGGCCGAGGGGCCGCGGGTTCCAGTCCCGGCCGGCCGGCGGCCTTGCAGCGCGGCGGCGCGGGCGCCACCTTGCAGCCCTGCGGCACGCCGGCTCCGGACGTCCATCGGCGAGCCCGTCCCCCATCCACACCGGAGGCCCCGTGACGGAAGACCTGCGCTTTCCCGTCGGCCGCTTCGACCCGAGCGCGCGCCCGGACCCCGCCCACGTCCCCCGCTGGATCGACGAGATCGCCGAAGCTCCCGCCCGCCTCCGCGCCGCGGTGGAGGGGCTCTCGGACGAGCAGCTGGACACCCCGTACCGTCCCGGCGGATGGAGCGTGCGGCAGGTGGTTCACCACCTGGCCGACAGCCACATGAACGCGCTGGCGCGGTTCAAGCTGGCGCTGACGGAGGACGAGCCCACCATCAAGCCGTACGACGAAGCGGCGTGGGCGGAGCTGGAGGACACCCGCGCCACGCCGCCGGAGGTGTCGCTCACGCTGCTGGACGCCCTGCACCGGCGGTGGGTGGCGCTGCTGCGCTCGCTGGGGCCGGACGAGCTGGCGCGCACCTTCCGGCACCCGGAGACGGGCAGGAGTGTACGCCTGGATGCGGCGGTCGGGCTGTACGCCTGGCACGGCCGGCACCACGTGGCGCACGTGGCCGGGCTGCGGGAGCGGATGGGGTGGGGGTAGGCGCAGGCCCTCGCCCTCCGGCCCCTCTCCCCCGCGATCACCAACTCTCGAACGAAGACACCATGCCGACCAACTCCGTCCGGAAGCTCCGTACGCTCCTCCCGCTCCTCGCCCTCGCGGCGTGCGCGCCCGCGGGCGGCGGGACGGCCGCCGCACCCGCCGCCGAGATCCAGGGGGAGCGCGTGCTGCGCGACCTGAGCGTCCTCGCCGCCGACTCCATGGAGGGGCGGCGGGTGGGGACGCCCGGGAACGCGCGGGCGCGCGCCCACCTGCTCGCCGAGCTGGGGCGCATGGGGCTGGAGCCGGTGGGCTCCGGGTACGAGCACCCGTTCACCTTCACGCCGCGCAGCGGCGGCGCGCAGGCGCGGGGGATCAACCTCCTCGGGAAGGTGACGGGGACGCGCTGGCCGGACCGCTACGTGGTGGTGTCCGCGCACTACGACCACGTGGGCAGCGGGCGCCCGGTGGACGGCGACTCCATCTACAACGGCGCCGACGACAACGCCTCCGGCACCGCGGCGCTGCTGGAGCTGGCCCGCCACTTCCGCGCGAACCCGCCCGAGTCCACCGTGATCTTCGCCTTCTTCGACGCGGAGGAGGTGGGGCTCCAGGGGGCGCGGGCCTTCGTCGCGAACCCGCCCGTCCCGCGCGAGCGGATCGCGCTGAACGTGAACATGGACATGGTGAGCCGCAGCGAGCGCGGCGAGCTGTACGCGGCCGGCGCCGCCAAGTGGCCCTTCCTCCGCCCGTACCTGGAGCAGGTGGCCGCGCGCGCGCCCGTCCGCCTCCTCCTGGGGCACGACACGCCCGAGCCGACGCCACAGGACGACTGGACGCTCCAGTCCGACCAGGGCGCTTTCCACCAGGCCGGGATCCCCTTCGTCTACTTCGGCGTGGAGGACCACCCCGGCTACCACAAGCCCTCGGACGAGGTGGAGGCCGTCACCCCGGAGTTCTACGTGGGGGCCGTCCGCACCATCGCAGATGCGGTGCGCACGCTGGACCGCGGCGTGGACGAGATCGTCCGGGCCCGCAGCGCGATGCCGGCCCCGGCGCAGTAGGGCAGGGGGAGCGAGGGGCCGCCGGCCGATTCCGGCGGCCCCTCGCC
>DASYWD010000104.1 GCA_035936415.1 Longimicrobiaceae bacterium | reverse complement strand
GGGCGGCCCTGCGCCGGGCCCGGGCGGCGGCCGCCGACCCGGAGGCCCGTCCCGCGGCGGCGCACGTGGGCGATCACCTGGTCGGTGCGGGCGTTGCGGCGCTGGAGCGGGAGGTGGGGTACCGTCCTCCCCTCCGCCTGCGGGCGCAGCTCATCCTGCAGCGGCACCCCCTCCCGCTCTACCTGGGGCTCTGCGGCCTGTTCGTGGCCGCGGGCCTCGTGGGCGTGTTCGCCTACGCCGCGCGGCACGGCGCGGGAGCGGTCCTGCTGGCGGTGGCGGGGGTCGTCGCGCTCCCAATCCTGGTGGACGTCGGCACCTTCATGGCCCGCTCCCTGGTCGCGGGGCGCTTCCCCCCGCGGGTGCTGCCGAAGATGGCGCTGCCGGACGGGATCCCGGACGAGTACCGCACGCTCGTGGTGGTCCCGACGCTGCTGCGCTCTCCCGAGGACGCCCGCCGACAGGTGGTCCGGCTCGAGCGCCTGGCGGCCGAGAACCCCGACCCGAACCTGCGCTTCGCCCTGGTCTCGGACTTCACCGACGCCCCCGCCCAGGCCCTTCCGGAGGATAGAGAGATCCTCGTCGCGGCCGGTGCGGCGGTGGCGGAGCTGAACGGACGGCATGCCGACGCGCTGGGGGACCGCTTCTTCGTGCTGCACCGCGAGCGAGTCTGGAGCCCGGACGAGCGCTGCTGGATGGGGTGGATGCGCAAGCCCGGCAAGATCGAGGAGCTGAACCGCCTGATCCGGGAGCCTGCCGCCGGGACCGGCTTCCGCTGGGTGTTCGGCGCCTTCGAGCGGGTCGCCGCCACGGCCCGGTTCCGGTACGCGGTGATGCTGGACGAGAGCGATTGGTTCGGCCCCGGGTGCATCGCGGACATGGTGCGGACGGCGGCGCACCCGCTCAACCGCCCGCGATTCGACGCTCGGCTCGGGCGGGTGGTGGAGGGACACGGGATCCTCCAGCCCCTCGCGGTCCCGCTCGCGCCCCCGGTGCGGACGCGGTACTTCGACGTGATCACCGGTGCCTACGCACGCCGCCGTTCGGAGCGGGAGCCCGCGCCGGGAGGCGCGCCCCGGTATGCGCGCCACTTCTACCATGACGTGTTCGGGGAAGGGCAGTGCCACGGCAGGGCCATCTACGACATCGACGCGTTCCGGAGCGCCATGGAGGGGATGACCACGCCGTCGGCCGTGCCGAGCCACGATGTCCTGGAGAGCTACCCCCTCCGGGCGGGCAACCTGAGCGACATCCTGATGGACGAGGACGTGTCCGCGCGCTACGCTGTCGAGACCGCCATCTATCACCGCTGGGGCCGCGGCAACTGGCAACTGCTCCCCTGGGTGCTCCCCAGGGTGCGCGACGCGCGCGGCCGGTGGCGGCGCAACCCCGTGCCGCCCGCGTCGCGCCTACGGCTCCTGACGATCGCCAACATGCCCCTGGTGCGAATCTCCGCACCGGTGCTCCTGGTCCTGGGCCTGACCGTGCTCCCCGGCTCGGCGGCGGTGTGGGTGCTGCTCGCCCTGGGGCACCGTTCCCTGCACCTGGCGGTGATCGGAGGCCGCGTGCTCGCCGAGCTGCTGCGCTGGGCGGTGCTGCTCCCCCCCTTCCGCAGCGCCGCCGGGGCCGCGGCGCTGCGGAGCCGGCGCGACGAGCTGGTCGCGGTCGTCCTGGGATGCGCCCTGGCCGTGACCACCCTCGCGCACCGTGCGGCGCTCGCCGTCGACAGCATCGGACGGGCCCTATGGCGGATGCTCCGCCGCACCCGGCGCACGGAGTGGGTGACGCATGGGCAGAGCAAGGGCGCCGCCGGCAACCTGGCCGGCTATCTACGCCGCATGTGGATCTCGCCGGTGGCGGGAGCGGCTACGGCCCTCCTCGTGGCGGCAGCGAGCCCTGCCAGGCTCCCTGTGGCGGTGCCGCTGGTCCTGCTCTGGATGGCTGCGCCCTGGATCCTGTGGTACCTGGACCAGGCCGTTCCGGCCGCCGGGGTGGAACCCGGCCCGAAGCGAGTGCCGCAGCCGGCCGGGTGAACTTCCCCTGTGCAGCGGCGTTCACAGGGGGAGGGCGGTCTGGCACGCGGCTGCACAGCGGGTCGGCCGGTGTCCGCCGGGAAAACGCGGCGGTGTAGGCGTTTGTAGTGGCGCAGGCGGAAAATATGTGGGTGGCCTGGGTCTTGCCTTCTCTACGGGCAAACCTCACCTCTCGGTTCGGTCGCTCCTGTGACCGAGAGGGCTCCGCCGTGCCCCCAACCGTTCAGTGCGCATGCATGGTTCGACCTTCCCGGGCTTCGGCGCTCCTGTCTGCCGATTCGAAAGGGACCAAACGAGCAGAGAGCCGCACTGGTACGCCTGCTACACTCGGGGACGGCACGAGAAGAGGGTGGAAGCCCTGCTCCGGGAGCGGGGGGTCGAAGGCTACCTGCCCGTGATCCGCGCCCTGCGGAAGTGGAAGGACCGCATGAAGCTCGTCGACTGGCCGCTGTTCCCCAGCTACGTCTTCGGACGCTTCGCCCCCGATGACCTGTCGCGGGTGCTGGCGACCCGCGGCGTGGTCGAGGTCGTCCGCGTGGGCGGCCGCCCGCTCACGATCCCCGAGGAGGAGATCGAGAACGTGCGCCGCTTCGCGAGCGCCCTGAGCTCTGCCGGGGTGGAGCCCGAGCCGGAGCCCTTCCTGGAGAAGGGACAGGAGGTGCGGGTGTGCGAGGGGCCGTTCACGGGTGTCGTCGGGGTGGTGGTGGAAACCAGCCGCGGGCGGCGGGTGCTCGTGGGTGTGCGGGGGATCGGGATGGGCTTCGCGGTGGACGTAAACGCCCGGCACCTGCAGCCGGTCTCCGACCATGCCCGCAGCTCCGCCGCCTGACCGCGTTCCGCTGTACGCACCGCCTGCTCGCGCTGCTCCTCTCCCGGAACCCAGATCCCCACGTGCACCGCTGGATGACCGAAATGCAAACACAGGCTGGGAGCTCGCGCGCCACGGAGGCGGAGGACCGCTTCGCGCCCGGGGCACCGGACGGGGGGGCGCTGGCCGCGATCGGGTCCACCCCGCTTGTCCCGTTGACGGGATCCGCGGCCGGCACGAGGCTGCGGGTCTTCGCCAAGCTGGAGGGCGCAAACCCCGGGGGGAGCGCCAAGGACCGCCCAGCGCTGGCCATCATCCGGGCCGGCGTGGAGGCCGGCGCCATCCGGCCGGGGACGGTCGTGGTGGAGTCGAGCTCCGGAAACATGGGGATCGGGCTGGCGCAGGCGTGCCGCTACCTCGGGCTGCGCTTCGTCTGCGTGGTCGACGTCCGCACCACCGCCCAGCACATCTCCATCCTGCGGGCGTACGGCGCCGAGGTGGACGTGGTCACCGAGCCGGATCCCGCCACCGGGGAGTTCCTCCCGGCACGGCTCCAGCGCGTGCGTCGGCTCCTGGACTTCTTCCCCAGCTCGTTCTGGCCGGACCAGTTCTCCAACGAGGCCAATCCTGCGGCGCACCGCCAGGGCACCATGCGCGAGATCGCCGCCGCGCTGGCCGGTGGGGTGGACTACCTCTTCTGCGCCACCAGCACCTGCGGCACCCTGCGCGGCTGCAGCGACTACGCCCGGGCCAACGGGCTGCGGACACACATCGTGGCCGTGGACGCA
The DNA here is from genome assembly GCA_035936415.1 of Longimicrobiaceae bacterium. Classification (NCBI taxonomy): domain Bacteria; kingdom Pseudomonadati; phylum Gemmatimonadota; class Longimicrobiia; order Longimicrobiales; family Longimicrobiaceae; species Longimicrobiaceae bacterium. Next base: position 11,210 of record DASYWD010000104.1, on the reverse strand, counting down.
CTGGGGAGCGTGATCTTCGGCGGGCTCCCCGCCAGGCGGCGGATCCCGGGGCTGGGCTCCGGGCTGCTGCCGGACATCTTCCGCCCGGGGTGCGCGGACGGGCACGTGCACGTGGACGACCTGGACTGCGTGCGTGGCTGCCGGCGCCTGGTGGAGCGCGAGGCGCTGCTGGTGGGCGGGTCCTCCGGGGGGGTCTTCACCGCTTTCGAGCGGATGCAGGCGGAGATCCCGGACGGGGCCACCTGCGTGCTCGTCTTCTGTGACCGCGGCGAGCGCTACCTGGACACCATCTTCAGCGACCCCTGGGTCCTGGAGCACTTCGGTGACGTGCTCTCCCCCGCGTGCGGCGGCGCCTCCCGGCTCGCCGCCGCGGCCGCATCCCGCGGATGACGGCGCAGGCGGCGGCGCGCCGCGAGCGGGTGGGGGTGCTCGGGGGGATGGGGCCGCTCGCCTCGGCAGAGTTCCTCCGGACCATCTACGAGCACGGGGAGGGGGAGCGCGAGCAGGAGCTCCCGGTGGTGATGCTGTACTCCGATCCGACCTTCCCGGACCGCAGCGAGTCGTTCCTGGCGGGTCGCCCGGACGCGCTGCTGGCGCGGCTGACGGCGGCCCTGGGGGAGCTGGAGGCGCTGGGGGTGGACCGGGTGGTGATCTGCTGCGTGACGCTCCACCACCTCCTCCCCCGCCTTCCCGCGCGGCTGTCCGGGCGCGTGGTGTCGCTGGTGGACGTGGCCTGTGACGAGCTGGAGCGCCGCGAGCGGCCTCACCTGCTCGTGTGCACCGCCGGGACGCGCGCCATGCGGGTGTTCGAGAGCCACCCCCGCTGGGAGCGGGTCCGCCACCTGGTGCGCCTGCCGGAGGCCGCCGACCAGCAGCGGGTGCACGATTGGATATACGGCGTCCTCAAGCGGGGCGGCGACCGGGAGGCGGCCGTCTGCTTCCTGCGCGGGCTGCTGGCCCGCTACGAGGTGGGCGCCCTGCTCGCCGGGTGCACCGACCTGCACCTCCTCGTCCGCTCCCTGGCCCGTCCCGCCGACGGCCTCGGCCCCGTGGACTCCCTGGACCCGCTGGTCCTGATCGCCGGCCGGATTGCCTCCGGCGCGCTGCACGGACCCGTCGAGCTCTCCCTCCCGCCGGGCGTTCCCGCATGAGCGACCGTACCGCCCGGCTCCGGGAGCTTTCCCCCGAGCAACTCGCCCGGCTCCAGGCCCGCCTGCAGCTCCGCCAGCGGAGCGCGGGCGAGGCGCGCGCGGCCGGTTCGGCGTCCGCGATCCCGCGCGCCGACCGCGGGGGAGAGCTGCCGCTCTCCTTCGCGCAGGAGCGGCTCTGGTTCTCGGAGCACCTGGAACCGGGAACGGCGACCTACAACGTCGCCCTCGTGCTGGAGGTACGCGGGCCGCTGGACGTGGCGGCGCTGGAGGCCAGCTTCGCTGCAATCGTGGGGCGTCACGAAGTCCTGCGCACCGTTTACTCCCTGGGCGCGGCGGGGCCGGTGCAGCGCGTCCTCCCGGCGGACGGGTTCCGCCTCGCCGTGGAGGAGCTGTCGGGGGTGCCGGGGGAGGCGCGCGCGGCCGAGGCGCGGCGGCGCGCCGCGGAGGAGGTGCAACGCCCCCTGGACCTCGAGCGCGGACCGGTGATCCGCGCCTCCCTGCTGCGTCTCGCGCCGGAGTCGCACGTGCTCGTGGCGGTAGTGCACCACATCGCCTTCGACGCGGCGTCCACCGGGGTGCTGGCGGGGGAGCTGGCGGCGCTCTATGGCGCCCTCGCCGGCGGGCGGTCCTCGCCGCTCCCGGAGCTCCCCCTCCAGTACGGGGACTTCGCGGTCTGGCAGCGCGCCCGGCTTCGCGGGCCGACGCTGGAGGCGCAGCTCGCCTGGTGGCGGGAGCGGCTGGCCGGGGCGCCCGGCACGCTGGCACTGCCGGACGACTACGCTGGGGAAGTGTCGCCCTTCCGGGCGGCGAGCCACCCGCTGGAGATCTCCCTGGAGCTGGCGGAGGCGCTGCGGGCGCTCTCCCGGCGGGAGGGGGTGACGCTCTACATCACGCTCCTGGCCGTGTTCAAGACGCTGCTATGCGTCTGGACGGGCGAGGAGGACGTGGTGGTGGGGACCTCCGCCAGCAGCCGGCAGAGCCCGGAGCTGGAGCCGCTCATCGGCTTCTTCGTGAACACCTTCCCGCTCCGCACCGACCTGGGTGGGGACCCCACCTTCCGGGAGCTGCTGGGGCGCGTGCGCGAGTCGATGGTGGGGGCGTTCGCGCACGCGGACGTGCCGCTGGAGCAGCTCGCCGCGGAGCTGCACGGGAGCGGCGCGGGGAGCCGGACGCCGCTGTTCCAGGCCTTCTTCAACCTGCTCGTGGCCGGCGGGGAGCCGCTCTCGCTCCCTGGCCTGGAAGTGGAGGTTCGGGAGCCGGCACTCGAGGCGATCAAGTTCGACGTGGAGCTGTGGGTGACCGACACCGGCCGCGGTGTGCGGGCGGTCCTGGGCTACAACGCCGCCCGCTTCGAGCCCGCCACCGCCCGGCGCATGGCCGCGGAGCTACAGGCCGTCCTCCGGGAGGCAGCGGCCGACCCCGACCGGAGGATCTCCAGCGTCTCGGGGTTCCCGGACGAGGAGCGGGCCGGGCTCGTCGACGACTTCAACGATCCTCTGGAACTCCTCCCCAACTGAACGGCACCCACAAGCGGAAGAGCATGCCACACCAGAGTGTGCAGGAGCTGTTCAGCCGGACCGCCGCGCGCGTTCCGGACCACGTCGCGGTCGCCCGCGGCGAGCTGCGCGTCAGCTACCGCGAGCTGGAGGAGCGCTCCAACGGGATCGCGCGCTTCCTCCTCGACGCCGGGGTGGAGAAGGGAACCCTGGTCGCCATCCTCTCCGGCCGGGCGGAGGAGACCGTCGCGGCCATCCTGGGCGTGCTCAAGGCCGGGGGGGTCTTCGTCCCGCTTGATCCGGAGACCCCGGCCGACCGCCTGCGGGCCCTGCTGGGCCAGGTGGAGCCCGGCTTCTTCCTGGTCGAGCCGGGGCTCCGGGGGATGCTGGGCGACCTGGTCGCGAACGCCCGGGTGGCGTGCCTGGGCGGGGAGCTTTCGGCGGCGGCGTGCCGGACCCCGGAGCGGCCGGAGGTGGTCGGCGGCCCGGACGACATGTGCTACGTGTACTTCACCTCCGGCTCCACGGGGACGCCCAAGGCGATCGCCGGGCGGCTCAAGGGGATCGACCACTTCGTCCGCTGGGAGACCGGGACCTTCGGGGTGGGGGAGGGGACCCGTGTCAGCCAGTTCACCAGCCCGGCCTTCGACGCCTCGCTGCGCGACTTCTTCGTCCCGCTGTGCGCCGGCGGGACGGTGTGCGCCCCGGAGACCCGGGAGACGCTCCTGGACCCGGCCGCGCTGGTGGAGTGGATCGACCGCGAGCGGATCGAGCTGGTGCACTGCGTCCCCTCGCTCTTCCGCTCCATCGTCCAGCAGGAGCCCGCGCCGGAGCGCTTCCCGGCACTGCGGCACGTGCTCCTGGCGGGAGAGCCGCTCCCGCCCGTGGACGTGCGGCGGTGGATGGACGTCTTCGGCGAGCGGGTGGAGCTGGTGAACCTGTACGGCCCCTCGGAAACGACCATGGTGAAGCTGTTCCACCGGGTCACGCGCGCCGACGCCGACCGCCGCTCCATCCCCATCGGGCGGCCGATGGAGGGGGCGCGGGCCGTGGTGGTGGACGAGAGAGGGCGGGCGTGTCCGCCCGGCCGGGTGGGGGAGATCCTCATCCGCACCCCCTACCGCACGCTGGGCTACTACCGGCAGCCGGAGCTGACCGCGCAGGTCTTCGTCCCCAACCCCTTCAACCCGCGGCAGGACCCCGAGGACCTCGTCTACCGGACGGGCGACCTGGGGCGGGTGCTGGACGACGGCAGCCTGGAGATCCTGGGCCGCAGGGACCACCAGATCAAGCTGCGCGGCGTCCGCATCGAGCCGGGCGAGGTGGAGCACGCCCTGCGCACCCACCCGGCGGTGCGCGACGTGGTGGTGGTGGACCGCGAGGACGCGCGGGGGGAGCGGCTCCTGTGCGCATACGTGGTGCTCGCCGGACCCACGCCCGCCGACGCGCTGCGGGAGCACCTCTCGGGACGGCTCCCGGAGTCCATGCTCCCCGCGGTGTTCGTCCCCCTGGACCGGCTCCCCCTGACCGCCACCGGCAAGGTCGACCGTGGCGCCCTCCCGGCGCCCGCGCCCGCCGTGCATGACTTCGTGGCGCCACGCACCGCCACCGAGGAGGCGCTGGCGCGCGTCTGGACGGAGACCCTGGGCGTGGAGCGGGTGGGCGTACACGACAGCTTCTTCGCGCTGGGCGGCTACTCGCTCCTGGCGGCGCAGGCGGTGGCGCGGGTGCGGGACGAGTTCGGGATCGTGCTGCCGCTGCGCGCCCTCTTCGATGCGCCCACCGTGGCGGGGCTGGCGGAGCGGGTGGAGGCGGAGCGCGCGGCCGCGGCCGGCCCGGCGGAGGCGCCGATTCCCCGGGTCCCCCGCGACGGCGCCGCGCCGCTCCCGCTCTCTTTCGCGCAGGAGCGCCTCTGGTTCCTGCAGCAGCTGGACCCCGCGGACACGACCCACAACATGGCCGGGGCGCTGCGCCTCTCGGGCGCGCTGGACGCGGCGGCGCTGGAGGGGGCCCTGGCCGGGGTGGTGCGCCGGCACGAGACGCTGCGCACCCGGATCCTCACCACGCCGGCCGGACAGGCGGTGCAGGTGATCGACCCGCCCGCCCCGGTGCCGCTCCCGCTCGACGATCTGGCCGCACTTCCGGAAGGGGAGCGCGAGGGCGAGGCACGCCGCCGCATCGCGGCCGAGGTCCTGCGCCCCTTCGACCTGGAGCGCGGCCCCCTCTTCCGGGTGCGCCTGCTGCGCCTGGGCGAGGAAGAGCACGTCCTCGCCTGGACCGTGCACCACATCGTCTCCGACGGGTGGTCCTCGGGCGTGCTGGCACGCGAGGTCTCGGCCCTGTACGCCGTCGCGGTGGGGGCCGGGGCGCCGGAGCTCCCGGAGCTGCCGGTGCAGTACGCCGACTACGCCGCCTGGCAGCGGGAGCGTCTCCCGGCCGACGCCGTGGAGCGCCAGCTCGCCTGGTGGCGGGAGCACCTCGGCGGCGGGCTGCCCAACCCCGAGCTGCCGCGCGACCGCCCGGCGCCCGCCGAGCGTACCCACGCCGCCGCCCAGGAGGTCGTGGTGCTCCCGCGCGCGCTGGGCGACCGGCTGGCAGCGCTGGGACGGGCGGGAGACGCCACGCCCTTCATGGTGCTCTTCGCCGCCTTCAACGCGCTGCTGCACCGCTACACCGGGGAGGACGACCTGGTGGCGGCCACCGCCGTGGCGGGCCGCGGCTTCCGTGAGCTGGAGGGGCTGATCGGCTTCTTCGTCAACACCCTCGCCCTGCGGACGGAGCTGTCGGGCGACCCCACCTTCCGCGAGCTGGTGGCCCGGGTGCGCGCCACGGCGCTGGCGGCCTTCGCCCACCAGGAGGTCCCCTTCCAGGCCGTGGCGCGCGCGCTGGACCCGCACGGGGCAGGGAGCGAGGCGCTGACGCGGGTGATGTTCGTCCACCAGCACGCCGCCGCCGGGAGCGAGCTCCGCCTCCCCGGGCTGGAGGTGCGTCCCTTCCCGGTGGCGACGGGGGGCGAGAGCTTCGACCTGACCGTGTGGGCCACGGACGCGCCGCACGGGGTGTTGGTGCAGGCCCAGTACCCCACCGACTTCTACGACGCGGCCACCGTGCGCCGCCTGCTGGGGCACTTCGCCACCCTGCTCGAAGCGGCGGCGGCGGACCCGGAGCGGCGCCTGTCGGAGCTCCCCCTGCTCACGGCGGGGGAGCAGGCGGAGCGCGAGGCGCTCAACCGCACGGCGGCCCCCTACTGCGACGCTCCCCTTCACGAGCAGGTGGAGGCGCAGGTGCGGCGCACCCCGGATGCGGTGGCCGTGGAGTGGGGGGGCGAACGCCTCTCGTACGCGGAGCTGAACCGCCGGGCGAACCGGCTCGCGCACCTCCTCCGCGCGCGTGGGGTGCGCCCGGACGGGCGCGTGGGGCTCTGCCTGGAGCGGTCGCCGGAGATGGCGGTGGCGGTGCTGGGGATCCTCAAGGCGGGCGCCGCCTGCGTACCCCTGGACCCGGCGTACCCGCGGGAGCGGCTGGCGCTGATGCTGGAGGACGCCGGCGCGCAGCTGGCGGTGACCTCCGCGGCGCTGCGGGACCGCCTCGGCTCCGGGGTGGAGGCCCTGCGGGTGGAGCTGGACCCGGCCGCCCCGGGGGCGACGGAGGACGACCCCGTCTCCGGCGCGTCCGCGGACACCCTGCTCTACGTGATCTTCACCTCGGGCTCCACGGGGCGCCCCAAGGCGGTGGCGGTGCCACATCGTACCCTGGCCAACCTGCTGGCATGGCAGCACGCCCAGCCGGAGTACGCCGTGGGAGCGCGCACCCTGCAGTTCTCCACGCTCAGCTTCGACGTCGCCTTCCAGGAGATCTTCTCCACCTGGATTACCGGCGGGACGCTGGTGCTGATCCCGGAGGCGGTGCACAGGGACGCCGCGCGCTGGGTCCCGCTCCTGGCCGCGGCCCGGGTGGAGCGCCTCTTCTGCCCCTTCGTGGCGCTGCGCCAGCTGGCCGGGTGGGTGGACGACGGGGCGCCGCTCCCGGCATCGCTGCGCGAGGCGATCCCCGCCGGGGAGCAGCTCCAGACGACCCCGGCGCTGGTCCGCCTCTTCGAGCGGCTCCCGGGGTGCCGGGTCCACAACATGTACGGCCCCAGCGAGAGCCACGTGGTCACCGCGCACACCCTGGAGGGCGATCCCTCGGGGTGGCCGGCCCTCCCGCCCATCGGGAGGCCGGTGTGGAACACGCGCGTGCACGTCCTGGACGCGCACCTCCAGCCGGTCCCGGTGGGGATCGCGGGCGAGCTGTACCTGGGCGGCGACAACCTGGCGCGCGGCTACCTGGGGCGGCCGGACCTCACCGCGGAGCGGTTCCTCCCCGACCCCTTCGCCACCGCGCCGGGTGAGCGTCTGTACCGCACCGGCGACCGGGTGCGCCTTCGCCCCGACGGAGCCGTCGACTTCCTGGGGCGGCTAGATCACCAGGTCAAGGTGCGGGGCTTCCGCGTGGAGCCGGGCGAGGTGGAAGCCGTGCTGGCGCTGCACCCGGCCGTGCGCGGGGTGGTGGTCACGGCCCTCCCGGACGCCGGTGCCGGGCGGCGGCTCGTCGCGTACACGGTGCCGGCGGAACCGGTCACGGTGACGGAGCTGCGGGCCTTCCTTGAGGAGCGGGTGCCGCCGTACATGGTTCCCTCGGCCTTCGTGTTCCTGGAGCGGTTCCCTCTCCTCCCCAGCGGCAAGGTCGACCGCCGCTCCCTTCCGGACCCCGAGGCGGCGCGCCCCGCGCTGGCGCAGCCGTACGCGCCGCCCCGCACTCCCGCCGAGCAGGTGCTGGCCGGCGTGTGGTCGCGGCTGCTGGGCGTGGACCCCGTGGGGATCCACGACCCCTTCCCGGAGCTGGGCGGCGACTCGATCCTGGCGATCCAGGTGGTGTCGCAGGCACACCGCGCCGGGATGCGGATCACCCTGCAGCAGCTCTTCGAGCTGCGCACCGTCGCCGCGCTCGCGGAGGTGGCGGCTGCCGTGGAGCCCCCCGCGCCCGGCGGCGAGCGGGCGCGAAGCGAGGAGGCCGGGGAGACGGTCCACCCCCTCTCCCCCATGCAGCAGGGGATCCTCTTCCATTCGCTCCTGGCGCCGGACGAGGCGGCCTACGTGGAGCACGTGCACTGCAGCTACGCGGGCCCGTTCGACGCCGAGGCGTTCCGCGGCGCGTGGGGCGGGCTGGTGGAGCGGCACCCGGCGCTGCGCACGACGTTCGCCTGGGAGGGGGTGGAGGCGCCGCTGCAGGTGGTGCACCCCCACGGGGAGCTCGATCTGGAGGTGCACGACTGGCGCGGCCGCGGGGAGGCGGCGCGGCGCGACCTGGCGGCGCGGGTCGGGGCCGAGGACGGCCGCCGGTACGCGCTGGACCGGCTCCCGCTGATGCACCTCTCGGTCTTCCTCCTGGAGGACGACTCCTTCGACTTCGTCTGGAGCTTCCACGACATCGTCCTGGACGGGTGGTCGGCGTCGGCGGTGCTGCGCGAGTTCCGCGAGGGGTACGACGCGGCGCGGGAGGGAGGGGCGGTGGAGCTGCCGGAGCCGCTCTCCTTCGCGCGCTACCTGGAGTGGCTCGCGGACCAGCCGCTGGACGCCGCCCGTGCGTACTGGGAGGGTGCCCTGGCCGGCCTCTCCGCCCCCACCCCGCTGCGCTCCGTGCTCCCCGCGCCGGCCGCCGACGAATCGCGCGGCGAGGCGTACCGCCGGCACGGGCTGCACCTGACGCCGGAGGCGACCGGACGCCTCCTCCGGGGCGCGCGCCGCCACGGCCTGACCCCCAACGACCTGTTCCAGGGCGCCTGGGGGCTCCTGCTGTCGCGCTACACGGGGGAGCGGGAGGTGCTCTTCGGGGGCGTGACCGCCGGGCGCTCGGCCGGACCGGAGGGGGTGGAGACCGCCGTGGGCGTGCTGGTCAACACCCTCCCGGTGCGGCTGCGGGTGCGGCCGGAGGCCCCGCTCTCCGACTGGCTGACGGAGCTGCAGCGGAGCCAGCGGGAGGCGCGCGCGCACGAGCAGATCGCCCTGTACGAGATCCAGCGCCTGGCCGCCGCCGCCCGCTTCGAGAGCATCCTGGCCTTCGTCAACTACCCCGAGGACGACGCGCCGGGGTGGCGGGCGCGGCGCTGGTCCATGCAGAACGTGGGATACCCGCTCTTCGTGCTGGCCCGCCCCGGCGAGCAGCTCTACCTGGAGGCCACCTTCCGCACCGCGGAGCTCGCCGGGGCGGCGGTGGAGCGGCTCCTGGCGCACCTGGCGACGGTGCTGGAGGGGATGGGCGCGGCGCTGGACGGGGAGGCGGCCGTTCCGCTGGGCCGCCTCCCCTGGCTCACCGCCGCGGAGCGGGAGCACCTGCTGGAGGAGTGGAACCGCACGGACGCCGGGCTGCCGGAGGAGGGCCTCGCGGAGCGGTTCGCCGCGCAGGCGGCGCGCACGCCGGAGGCCACGGCGGTGGTGTGGGGGGCGGAGCGCGTCTCGTACCGGGAGCTGGAGCGGCGCGCGGGCCTCCTGGCCCGGCATCTCGCGGAGGAGGGGGTGGGACCGGAGACGATCGTCGCGCTGCTCACCGAGCGGGGGCTGGACTTCTGGACCGCGGCGCTCGGGGTGCTGCTGGCCGGCGCGGCGTACCTCCCGCTGGACCCTGCGCACCCGCCCCGACGGCACCGGCAGGTGCTGGAGGGGAGCCGCACGCCGCTGGTGCTCGTCGCGGGGGCGCTTCGCCCCGCGCTGGAGGCGGCGGTGGCGGAGATGGACGCTGCCGCCCGCCCCTGCGTGCGCCCGCTGGAGGATGCGCTGGCCGGCCCCGGCCCCGGCGGGCCGCTCCCTGCGCCGCCTTCGCCGGACGGGCTGGCGTACGTGATCTTCACCTCCGGCTCGACCGGCACGCCCAAGGGGGCGATGGTGGAGCACCGGGGGATGCTGAACCACCTGCACGCCAAGGTGCTCGAGCTGGGGCTCGGCCGCGGGGACCGGGTGGCGCAGACCGCGTCGCAGTGCTTCGACATCTCGGTGTGGCAGTTCCTGGCTCCCCTTCTCGTCGGCGGCGAGGTGCACGTCCTCCCCGACGAGGTCGCGAACGATCCCGCCGCCCTGGCCCGGGAGGTGGAGGCGCGGGGGATCACCGTGCTGGAGACGGTCCCCTCGCTGATGCGCACGCTGGTGGAGGAGCTGCGCAGTCCGGGGGGCGCCCCCGTCCCGCTGCGGGCGCTGCGCTGGATGATCCCCACCGGCGAGGCGCTCCCCCCGGAGCTGGCCCGCGACTGGCTGGAGGCGTACCCGCACGTCCCCCTCCTCAACGCGTACGGCCCCACCGAGTGCTCGGACGACGTCACCCACCACCCGGTGCACGAGCCGCCCGCGCCCGGGGTGCGCAGCGTCCCCATCGGACGGCATCTCCCCAACGTCCGCCTGTACGTGGTGGACGCGGAGCTGGACCCGGTCCCGGAGGGAGTCCCCGGGGAGCTGCTCGTGGGCGGGGTGTGCGTGGGCCGCGGCTACGTCCACGAGCCCGACCGCACCGCGGACGTCTTCGTACCCGACCCCTTCGGCCCCACCGCGGGGGGGCGGCTGTACCGCACCGGCGACCGCGTGCGGCTCCTTCCCGGAGGCGAGCTGGAGTTCCTGGGCCGCATCGACTTCCAGGTGAAGGTGCGGGGCTTCCGCATCGAGCTGGGCGAGATCGAGTCCGTCCTCGCGGAGCACCCCGCGGTGCGGCAGGCGGCGGTGGCGGCCCGGGAGACCGGGCGCGGCGACCGGCAGCTGGTGGCGTACCTGGTGGCGCACCCGGAGGGGGTTCCCACGGCGGCGGAGCTGCGGGCCCACGTGGCCGCGTCCCTCCCCGAGTACATGGTCCCGGCGGCCTGGGTGGAGCTGGACGCGCTCCCGCTGGGCGCCAACGGAAAGCTGGACCGCCGGGCCCTCCCGGCGCCGGACGAGGAGCCGGTGCGGACGGGGGCGGTGTACATCCCGCCCGCGGACGGGACCGAGCAGGGGCTCGCGGGGATCTGGGCGGCGCTGCTGCGGACCGGGCCGGTGGGGCGCGGAGACAACTTCTTCGAGCTCGGCGGGGACTCCATCCTGGCGATCCAGGTGGTGGCCCGCGCGCGGCAGCAGGGGATCCTCCTCACCCCGCGCGACCTGCTGCGCCACCCGACGCTGGCGGAGCTCGCCGCGGCCGCCCGGCCGGCGCGCCGGATCCTGGCCGAGCAGGGACCGGTCACGGGCGAGGTGCGGCCCACCCCCATCCAGCGGTGGCTGCTGGAGGACCCCCGGCCCGACCGCCACCACTTCAACAACGCGGTGCTGCTCCGGGCGGAGGCCCCGCTCTCCCCCGCCGCGCTGGCACGCGCCGCCGGGGCGCTGTTCCGCCACCACGACGCGCTCCGCCTCCGGTTCCGGCACGAGCCGGCGGGGTGGCGGGCCTGGATCGACGCGCCGGGTGGGCCGGCCTTCGCGCACGTCGACCTGTCCGGAGCGGCGGGGACCGGCGAGGACGCGGTGCGGCGGGCCGCCGCCGCGATGCAGCGGAGCCTGGAGCTGGAGGC
>DASYWD010000103.1 GCA_035936415.1 Longimicrobiaceae bacterium | reverse complement strand
AGCGGCCGCCCCGTTCTCCCTGATTTCCAGTGCGCCCGGAGAGATTCGAACTCCCGACCTTCTGATCCGTAGTCAGACGCTCTATCCAGCTGAGCTACGGGCGCGTCCTGCGCGGCGCTGCAAGCCTGCGAGCGGGGCCGACGGGACTCGAACCCGCGACCTCCGGAGTGACAGTCCGGCACTCTAACCGACTGAGCTACGGCCCCGTTCGCCCGCGTACGCGGGCGCCGCCGGATGGCGGGCGCGAAGGATAGCGGAAGCCGGGCCCTTTCTCAAGGGCTACGCCGCCTCGCCGGCCGCAGCGATGCGGGCCTCCAGCTCCACGTGGGCGATGAGCACCGCCGGGTCGCGCTGGCGCACCCGCGCGTAGCGCTCGGCGTCTTCGTCCTCGGGCTCCACCAGCTCCCGCACGCGGCCGATGTACGCGCGCGCCTGCTGCGGCGGGAGCGGGTCGCGCGCGGCGAGCGCCTCGTCGATCTCCACGATGAGGCCGGAGAAGGGGCGCAGCCAGGCGAAGAACGGGTCCTGGATGAGCGCCTGCAGAAAGGCGCCGTTGGTGAGGGCGCCGTGGTCACGCTCGAAGGTGGCCCGCTCCGCGTCGATCAGCGCCTTGTGCAGGCGGAGCAGCCCCCGGCGCACTTCCTTGAGGTTGTCGCGCACCGGGTCCGGGGAGCGGTCGCGCCGGGAAACGGGGGGACTCATCACACCTCCTCGCGTGGGGGAACATCCATTCCGCATCCCTTGAAAGAAGCGGGCCAGGCGGGTGCCGCGACCGTTTCCCTTGACACGCCCGACAACTGAAACTATCCTGGTTGCAGTTGAACCAGGAGCCTACGATGTCGACCATGAGCAGCCGGGTGGCGGTGGCGGTGCACGTGCTGGCGTTCCTCACCTGGCGCAGGGAGGAGGCGGTCAGCTCGCAGCAGATCGCCCGCAGCGTGAACACGAACCCCGTGGTGGTGCGCCGGATCGTCGGCGCGCTGCGGCGCGCGGGGCTGGTGGAGGTGCAGCCGGGCGCCGCGGGCGGCGCCCGGCTGGCGCGCGCCCCGGAGGAGATCACGCTCCTGGAGGTGTACCGTTCCGTGGAGGACGGCCAGCCGCTGTTCGCGCTCCACTCGCAGCAGCCGTGCAGGGAGTGCGGCGTGGGCGCGAACATCCAGGCCGCGCTGACCGAGGTGTTCAGCGAGGCGCAGGCGGCCATGGAGGCGGTGCTGGCCCGGGTGACGGTGGCCGAGGTGTGGGAGTCGGTGTTCGCCCGGATGGGGCATCCCGGCCCCTGCGGAGCGGAGGGGCGCCGTACGGCGTAGCTCGCAGGCGCGGCGGCCCCCCGGCGCGCCCCCAACTGCAACCGCAACTGGTACGGTTCCACCCGGAGAGGGTCCGACGCCCGGGTGGAGGGGAGGGAGAGCGATGAGGGGTGACATCCGGATGGACCGGGGCTCCCGCCCCGTGATCCTGCTGCTGGCGCTGACGGCGGCGCTGCTCCTGGCGGGGTTCCGGGGCGCGGGGGAGCCGGAGCGGATCGTGGGACGGGTGACGGACGCCGTGGGGACCCCGCTCGGCGGGGCCACGGTGAGCGCCCGGAGCGCGGCAGCGCAGGGGGCGGAGCGGAGCGCGCAGACCGGGGACACGGGAGGGTTCCAGCTCGCCGGCCTCCCGCCGGGACGGTACACGCTGCGGGCGGAGCGCGAGGGGTACGCCCCCGCGGAGCAGACCGCCGAGGTTGCCGCCGGGGAGCGGACGGCGGTGATCTTCCGCCTCCGGCCGAGCCGCCGGTAGGCGGGGGCGGACCCGCCGGAGGGGCTGCCGCGCCCGAATCCGCTGTTCGCGAACGGCCGGAGATGCGGACCGGATCGGGAAGACGAGGGTATCCGCAACGCCGGCCGTCTCGCCGGCCCCAACCTGGAAGACGAGCTCCGTGGAAGCCAACAAGGACGCGAAGAAGCCCAAGTACGACCGAGCCGCGGCCTGGGCCGAGACCAAGCGGCTGATGTGGCAGCACCGCCGCTCGCTGGCGATCGGGTTCGGGCTGATGCTGATCAGCCGGCTCGCGGCGCTGGTGCTGCCGGCCAGCTCCAAGTGGCTGATCGACGAGGTGATCGGCAAGGGGCGGAACGAGCTGCTGATCCCGCTGGCCGCCGCGGTGGGCGTCGCCACCCTGCTGCAGGCGGTCACCGGGTTCGCGCTGTCGCAGGTGATCAGCGTGGAGGCGCAGCACGCCATCGCCGACATGCGGCGGGCGGTGCAGGAGCGGGTCACCCGCATGCCGGTGCGCTTCTTCGACTCCACGCAGTCGGGGATCCTCATCAACCGCGTCATGAACGACGCGGAGGGGATCCGCAACCTGGTGGGGACGGGGATCCTGCAGCTGGTGGGCGGGATCTTCACGGCGGTCCTCGCCCTGGGCTTCCTGCTTTACTACAACTGGCTCCTCACGGTCATCAACATCGTGCTGCTGGCGGTGTTCGGCGGGGTCATGGCGTACGCCTTCAACCGGCTGCGCCCCATCTTCCGCGAGCGCAGCGTCATCCAGGCGGAGGTCACCGGCCGGCTCACGGAGACGCTGGGCGGGATCCGGGTGGTCAAGGCGTACGGCACGGAGAAGCGCGAGCAGCGCGTCTTCACCCGCGGGGTGCACCGCCTCTTCCGCAACATCGCCGGCTCCATCACGGGGGTGTCGGCGGTGTCCGCCTTCGCGACGCTGGTGATCGGGGTGGTGGGGACCGTGATGATCCTGGTGGGCGGGCGCGCGGTGCTGAATGGCACCATGACGCTCGGCGACCTGTTCGCCTACGTCTTCTTCTCCGGGCTGCTGGCGGCGCCCGTGATCCAGACGGCCTCCATCGGGACGCAGATCAGCGAGGCGTTCGCGGGGCTGGACCGGATCCGCGAGCTGATGCAGACGCCCACGGAGGACGACGAGAGCGAGGGGGCGCTCCCGGTGCGGTCGGTCCGCGGAGACATGGCCTTCGAGGACGTCTGGTTCGAGTACAACGATGGCGTCCCGGTGCTGAAGGGGATCGACTTCAGCGCGCCGGCGGGGACGACCACGGCGCTGGTGGGGTCCAGCGGCTCCGGGAAGAGCACGCTGGTGTCGCTGGTGATGGCCTTCAACCGCCCCAGGTCGGGGCGCATCCGGGTGGACGGCACCGACCTGGCGGAGCTGCGGCTGCGCGACTACCGCGAGCAGCTCGGGGTGGTGCTGCAGGACAACTTCCTCTTCGACGGCACCGTGGCGGACAACATCCGCTTCGCGCGGCCGGACGCCTCGCGCGAGGAGATCCAGGAGGTGGCCCGCATCGCCAACGCGGACGACTTCATCCGTGACTTCCCGGAGGGGTACGACACCGTCGTGGGCGAGCGGGGGATCAAGCTCTCGGGCGGGCAGCGGCAGCGCATCGCCATCGCCCGCGCCATCCTGGCGGACCCGCGCATCCTGATCCTGGACGAGGCCACCTCGTCGCTCGACAGCGAGAGCGAGGCGCTGATCCAGGAGGGGCTGCGCCGGCTCCGGCAGGGGCGCACCTCGTTCGTGATCGCCCACCGGCTCTCCACCATCCGCAGCGCGGACCAGATCCTGGTGCTGGAGCACGGCGAGATCGTGGAGCGCGGCACGCACGCCGAGCTGATGGCGCAGGGCGGCCGCTACCGCGAGCTGCACGACCGGCAGTACGCCTGGGAGCAGGACCTGTTCGTGAACCCGGGCGAGGAGCTGCAGGACCCGGCGCTGGAGGAGGCGATCCCGTCGGGGAAGGAGAGGGTGCGGGTGGGGTGAGGGGCGGGGACGGACGGCACGAACGCGTATGAGGCCCCGGATGGGGGGAGTTGCTGGCAAGTGATCGGAGGGAACTCACTGTTGCCCTGATTCCCAGAGCCGGGCGTCGAGCCAGCTACGGCCGGTGCAAGACAAAGAAGCTGTGGTTTTGCTTAGCCCTAAAGGCAACCCGCATGGCGATCGGTACTCCCACACCCGGCCTTATGTGGGAAATGGGAGTCCCGTCCACCTGCATCTCGAGGATTTCGCCCCCAATGTATGGCCGGATGCCATATCCGGTCTCAGCAACTAATAGGTCACCTACCTTGACCGAGGCATCACGTAGCTCAACGCAGACGATCTCGTTGTTGTACACTGCAACGGGCCTCCCCACCGCATTTCCGTGATGCCGAACCTCATGCCCGAGCGAATCACATACCGCAAGCTCGTATAGAGACAGCCCGTACACTTCAACAAAAACTAAGTAGTCTAGGAGCAGTTCGTTCGACAGCAGTTCGCCAGCACTGCCATGTGCAACCTCATTTCTCCGCTCTGCGAGATCATCCAGAAAGAAGAAGAGTTCCGAGTTACTCAACCCGCTACTATCCCTCCCAGGAAAGTGATGCACGATGTACTCGGAAAATGGGGAAAAATGCCGAATCCGTTGGTTGACGCTGAGCACGCCTACTCGCGCGAAGCTGTCCTCTATGACATCGGACCGGAAGTTCGCCGTGTGGAGGGCGAACGCCTCGGTGTTCAACAGAAATGACGGGAGTTCACTGAGGCATGTGTGTAGGTTGGCGACTAGCGTCGCGGGTGTGACAACTCCTCGGTAGCGGCTCTGCTCAACTCGCGAAAGCAGAGCAACTGTAAGGTCTGTGTGATGCTTACGGACCTGCTCGGGTAGATCTCCATATCTGGGCGCAATAGCGTTTAGACGCGCAATATACTCTCGCAAGAGACTCTCGATGTACTGCTCAAGGAAGCCATATAGGGACACTACGACACTGTTATAGTCAAACTGACGCTTAGAAGGCTGTTGAAGAAGGGGGCCTTCGGAGGCGGCACCGAGTCGACGGCAGGATTGGCCGTGGAGAGGGCACGCAGCGGCGGCTCCGCGGGAGGCGTAACAGAGGAGGCAAGGCTGGTACGGAGCACAGGCGGGATGC
>DASYWD010000102.1 GCA_035936415.1 Longimicrobiaceae bacterium | reverse complement strand
GGCCGGCGCCAATCCGAGCGCCGGCCCGCCGTCGAGGTTCCGGAGGGCTACGCCGGCCGGCTCGATCCCATCTGCCGGAAGGCGTCGGTGAGCATCCCGGTGATCCCGTGCAGCACCGTGTCGCGCAGGCTGCCGACGCTGGAGCGCAGCTCGCCGGCCGCGGCCTCGTCGTCCTCCCAGCTGCGCGTCTCCACGTCCTCGGCGTACAGGTTCCCGTAGCGCTCCTGGAGGTCGCGGATCTTCTCCTCCTGCTCGCGGGCCACGCGCAGGAGCCGGCGCGCGCGGCTCTCCCACATCTCGGCGCGGTCGTCGTGGCGGGAGACGTCCGCGCCCAGGTCCATGCGCAGCGAGTGGCTCCGCGAGCGGTCCTCGCGCTCCTCCTCCTCGTCGTCGCCGCCGGTGAGCAGCCCGAGCACCAGCCCGACTCCGAAGGCGATCCCCGCGGCCGGGAGCGGGCGCTCGCGGATGGGCGCCGTCACGTCCAGCCGCTCCTGGATCCGCTCCTTCTTGCGGGCCAGGACGCCCTCGATCTCGTCGATCGTCTCGGACATGCGCTCGCGGGTGTGCTCGATCTCGGCGCGCACCGCCTGCGGGTCGTCGGAGACCACCGCGCCGGGGTCCGTCCTCGCCGGCGTACCCCCGGGAAGCGCGTGCCCCGCGGGGAGACGGTCGCCGGGGTGCGTGCCGCTCACGTTCTCCGGGCGGTGCAGCTCCGAGTGGGGCGTCGTGGACCCCTCGCGATCCATGCGAATCTCAGCCATTTGCGCTCTCCTTTAGCGAAGGATCCGGCCGATCACGAAACCCGCCACCGCGACGGCCAGGAGCGTCTGCACGGGGCTGCGCCGGACCTGGTTCTCGAAGTCGCTGCGCAGCTCCTGCATGTTCCCCTCCCGCACGAAGCGCGCGGTGCTCTCCATCCCCCCGGCCACGCTCCCCGCCACGCCGGCCATGCGCCCGCCGCCCTGCTGGTCGTCCACCAGGTGCGAGATGCGGTTTGCGGCCGACTCCAGCCCGCCCGCCACCCCTTCGCGCACCTGCCC
Source organism: Longimicrobiaceae bacterium (assembly GCA_035936415.1). Classification (NCBI taxonomy): domain Bacteria; kingdom Pseudomonadati; phylum Gemmatimonadota; class Longimicrobiia; order Longimicrobiales; family Longimicrobiaceae; species Longimicrobiaceae bacterium. The sequence continues at coordinate 13,336 of DASYWD010000102.1, read as the reverse complement.
CGGGACCGCGCCGGCCCGTTCCCGCACCTGGCCGGTCACCTCACCGACCCGCTCGCGCGCCTGCCCCGTCACCTCGCCGACACGCCCGGTCACCTCGCCCACCCGCTCGCGCACGGTGTCCAGGGTGCTGGGGCCCTGGCTGCGCTCGCGCATCCGGGTCGCCACGTCCTGCTCCAGCCCCTCGGCCGTGCCCACACCCATGGCCTCGAGCGCCCGGGTCACCCACTCGTAGTGACGCTCCTCGTCGAGCGCGTTGCGGTCCACCAGGCGCTTCAGGTTGTCGCCCCAGAAGTTCGCCTTCGCCGCGTACGAGTCGTACTTGGTGCGCACCAGCAGCTCGTTGGTGCGCCAGGCGATCAGCACCCCCTTGTCTCCGGCGAGGCCGCCCAGGCTCTGCAGGGCCTGCTTGAAGGGCCCGGTGGCGTGCGGCTCGTTCCTGGGCGTGCCGCCCAGCCCCCGGATGGCCTCGTTGAGCTCGGTGATGTGGCGCTCGTGGTCGCGCCTGAAGCCGGCGATCTGGCTGGCGTGGTCACGGTCCTGGAGCTTGTCGATCGCGATCTCGTACGCGCCCACCGCGTCGTGGTCGAGCTGGAGGAGGTCGTTCAGGCCGTCCAGGATCTCGGATGTGGGGGGAGTCCGGCTCCCCGCCTGACCGGTCGTTTGAGTGTCCAACCTTCCCTCCTTGCGCTGATGCAGTGATGGGTTCGCGCCGCGAGCGGCGCCCGATCCGGTCCCCTGGTGCCCGGGAACGCCCGCGCACTGCGGTCCGCAGCCCCCGGGGAAGGTCAGGCCGATGCAGTATCCATTCCAGCCGGCTCCTCCGCTTTCCCGCGCCGCCGCACGCGGGGGACCGCCGCTGTCCCCGGAATGGGTCACTCCGGGCGGGCACGCGGAAGCCACGCGGGCGCGCCGCGGCACCGCCGGAGCGTGTTCTCCAGCGGGGGCGCGGGTTCCGGGCGCACCGGGCGGGCCCGGCGGGACCGGGCACACGCGTTGCGTACCGGAGGGCGCATCCGCTTGCGGCATAGACGCTTACAGAACGCGCTCCGCGACCCGGAGCGGAACAGGGAGATTCGCCATGCCGGCACTTCGACGCAGCGCCCTGCTGCTGCTCTTCGCCCTCCTCCCAGGATGCGCCACCCTGGGGCAGGTGATCCAGCCGCCCACCTTCCGGGTGGCGGAGGACCGGCCCGAGGAGCTGCGGCTCCTGGGGCCCGCCCCCGGCCGCCCGCTCGGCGGCGCGGCCATCCGGCTCTACGCCCGGGTGTCCAACCCCAACCCGCTGGGGATCACCCTCTCCACGCTGCGGGGCGGCCTCCTCCTGGAGGGGCAGCAGGCGGCGCGCGTGGACTTCCCGCTCGGCGTCCCGCTGCAGCCCGGCCAGGAGGCGCTGGTGCCGCTGGAGATCAGCGTCAGCTTCGCGGACGTTCCCGGCCTGGCGAACACCCTCACCCGGGCGGTGACCGGCGGGCCGGTCCGCTACCAGCTGGACGGGACGGTGGGCGTGGACGCCGGAGTGCTGGGCCAGCCCAGCTTCGGGCCGATGACGCTGCTGCAGGGGGACGTGCGGGTGGCGAGATAGCCGGCCGCATCGCGGAGCAGGAGGCGCGGCGGAGCCCCTTCCCCGGGTGCGGGGGAGGGGCTCTTCGCGGCGGGATGCTTGACAACGGTTGCACATGACAACTACCTTGCCGGGAGAACGGTTGCAACCGACAACCGTCGGCACCAGGAAGAGAGCACGATGGCGACGCAGGCGACGGGCGGATCGAGGCGGAGCCGCGGGAGGTCCCTCCCGATCGCGGGCACCGACGAGCGGCTGGAGTCGGACACCGCGGAGCTGCACCGGGCGCTCACCGAGCTGGTGCGCGTCTACCAGTTCCGCGACCGCGACCGCATCTGCTGCTACGACGTGTCGGTGACGCAGTGCTACGCGCTGGAGGCGGTGGTCCTTGAGGGCCCGCTCACCCTGAACGAGCTGGCGGCCCGGCTCTACCTGGACAAGAGCACGGCGAGCCGGGTGGTGGACGCCCTGCAGAAGAAGGGGTACGTGGAGCGGCGGGAGAGCCCGGAGGACCGGCGCGCCCTGCACCTCGTCGCCACGCCGGAGGGGCGCGCGCTGCATGCCCGGATCGAGGGCGAAATCCTGGCGCAGGAGCGCGAGCTGCTCGCGGAGTTCGCGCCGGAGGTCCGCGCCTCCATGGCCCGCCTGATCGGGCAGCTCGCCCGCGCCGCGGCGGCCCGGGTGGACACCTCCGGCGGCGCCTGCTGCACCATCGGCTGAGCCGGCCTTTTCGCGCCCCCGTTCACGGGGGCTTCCTTCGTCGCGATAGTTGCCGTTAACAACCACCTTCCCGGAGCCGACCATGCGCGCGATCCCTTCTCCCGAGACCCGCCGCACCCTTCCCGTGGCCGTGATCGGCGCCGGCCCCGTGGGCCTGGTCGCCGCGGCGCACCTCCTGGCCCGCGGCGAGACGCCGCTGGTGCTGGAGGCGGGCGAGGCGGTGGGGGCCGCGATCCGCCGCTGGGCGCACGTGCGCCTCTTCTCCCCGTGGAAGTACCTCACGGACCCGGTCTCGCGCGGGATGCTGGAGGCCGCCGGGTGGACGCTCCCGGACCCGGACGCGCTCCCCACCGGCGGCGAGCTGGTGGAGCGCTTCCTGGAGCCGCTCGCGGCGCTCCCGCGGCTCGCGCCTCACCTGCGGCTGGGACGGCAGGTGGTGTCGGTGTCGCGCCGGGGCTTCGACAAGCTGAAGTCGGCGGGGCGGGAAGCCGCCCCCTTCGAGCTGGTGACGGAGACGGCGGACGGCCGGCGGGAGCGGGTCCTCGCACGCGCGGTGATCGACGCCTCCGGGACGTACACGTCGCCCAACCCGCTCGGCGCAGGCGGGCTACCGGCGGAGGGCGAGGCGGAGCTGGCGGACCGGGTGTTCTACGGGATCCCCGACGTGCTCGGCGGCGCCCGGGCGCGCTACGCCGGACGGCGCACGCTGGTGGTGGGGAGCGGGCACTCCGCGTTCAACGCCCTCCTGGACCTGGCCGCCCTGGCGCGCGAGGCGCCGGGGACGGAGGTGGTGTGGGCGGTGCGGCGGCGGGAGCCGGGGCTGCTGTTCGGGGGAGGCGAGCGCGACGCCCTCCCGGCGCGCGGGAGCCTGGGAGCGCGCCTGCGGCGGCTGGTGGACACCGGGGCGGTGCGCCTGGTGACCGGCTTCCGCACGGAGCGGCTGACCCCCGGGGAGCGCGGAATCGTGGTGGAGGGCGAGGAGCGCGTCGTCGGCCCGGTGGACGAGGTGGTGGCCGCCACCGGCTTCCGCCCGGAGCTGGAGATGCTGCGCGAGCTGCGCCTGGCGCTGGACCCGGCGCTGGAGAGCCCGGTCCGCCTGGCGCCGCTCATCGACCCCAACGTGCACAGCTGCGGGACGGTGTACCCGCACGGCTTCGAGGAGCTGCGGCACCCGGAGGCGGACTTCTTCGTGGTGGGGATGAAGAGCTACGGCCGCGCCCCCACCTTCCTCCTCCTCACCGGCTACGAGCAGGTGCGCTCGGTGGTCTGCGCCCTCACCGGCGACCTGGAGGGGGCGCGCGCCGTGGAGCTGGTGCTCCCCGAGACGGGCGTCTGCTCCACCGACCCCGGCGAGCCCGCCTGCTGCTCCACCGCTGAGGAGGGCGAGCCGGCCCCGGTCGCGGGCTCCTGCGGGATCGGCGCGGCATGCGCCTCCACACCCGCGGCACCCGGGCTGGCGGCGCTCGGCGGAACGCCGAAGGACGGATGCTGCGGGTGAGCGCCGGGGAGGCGGAAAGGCCCGGGTCGATGAGGGGCGCCGCATCCGCGGCCGGGCGGCACGAGACGGCGGCGCTCACCCTTTCCGCGGAGGCGGCATGACGAGCGAGGTGCGGGTACGGCCGGCGGCGGCGGCGGACGCGCCCCGGATGGCGGAGATCTACAACGAGGGGATCCGCGGGCGCGGCGCCACCTTCGAGACGCGCGAGCGCACCCCGGACGAGGTGCTCGCCTGGCTCGGGGAGCCGCGGCACCCGGTGCTGGTGGCGGAGGCGGAGGGCGCGGTGGCGGGGTGGATCGCGGCGTCCACGTACCGGCCGCGCGAGTGCTACGCCGGGATTGCGGAGTTCTCGGTGTACGTGGCCGGCGAGGCGCGCGGGCGGCGGATCGGCGACACGCTCATGGCGGCCTTCCTCCCGGCGTGCGAGGCGGCGGGGCTGTGGAAGGTGCTCTCCCGCATCTTCCCGGAGAACACCGCCTCGCTCGCCCTCTGCGCCCGGCACGGCTTCCACCGGGTGGGCGTGTACGAGCGGCACGGCAGGCTGGACGGCGAGTGGCGCGACGTGGTGATCGTGGAGCGGCTGCTCGGGGAGCGGGACGGCTGAGGTCGGCCGACGTCGCGGACCGGGCGCCTCACCTGGGCGGCTCTCCCGCCCTCGCCTTGATGCGGCGCGCCTCGATGTCCCAGTCGGAGGTGAAGGCGATGGGCACCTGGAGCCACGCCGCCACCCGGCAGCCGCCGATCACCAGCGGTTCGAGCTGAGCCTTGCTCCAGAGCGCCCGGAGCTGGCTGTCCACTCCCCGGTTTCCGCTGTTCGGCGTCACCTTCTCCACCGTGCCGTCGGCGTTCACCTGGAGCAGTACGGAAACCGTCCCGTCGATCCGGAAGCCTTCGTGGAGGAGCCGCCGCACCGTGCGCCCGAAGCTGCGGTTCATCTCTTCCTGGTTCCGCAGCGGGGGCACCCCGCCGTAGGGGAAGAACGTCATCTCCGTCCCGGCCGGGAAGGCCCCGGTCTGCCGCAACGTGCTCTCCACCTGCGCCTGCGTCTGCCCCGGCGGGATGGTGAACGCCACCCGGGAGATTCCCTCCGCCGCGCACGAAGGGTACGCGCCGATGAGGGGAGCGGTGGGCGCGGCCTGCGCCATCGCGGCGCCCGGGGTGAGCGCGAGGCCGCAGAGGAGCGCGCCGAACGGGAGGATCGTGGATCGCATCGGAACGGGTGGCGAGAGGAGAGCGAGACCGGCGGCGGGGCGCCTCGGGGCGGGAGGAGCCCACCCGGCAGCGTGTACAGACGCGGCGCGGACCTTTTCCGTCACCGGCCGGGACGGAGCGGACCAATCTGCGGCCGTCAGGGGGCGGAGGGGAAGGCCCCCTCCTCCCGCAGGGCGTGCAGCAGGAGGGGCGCCGCGGCCTCCAGGACGGCCGGGGCCTCCGGGTCCACCGGGCGGGGAACGACGTCGAAGTGGCAGAGCGTGCCCAGGGCGTTCCCCCGCTCGTCGCGCAGCGGGACGCCGCAGTAGGCCAGCGTCGCCTCCCGCGCCGGATGCTCGGCCAGCCGCTCGTCCAGCCGCGGATCGGCGGTGGCGAAGGGGGCGCACGTCTCGCCCACGATGGAGCAGTAGGTCTCGCGCATGGCGGCGTCCGCGCCGATCTCCAGCTCGGGATTCTCCCGGTCGTAGAGCCGGACGTTGCGCAGGACCGGCGGGTCCAGGCGGTAGATGCCGGTGAAGCGGTGGGAAGTGCGCGCGTTCAGGAACGCGAGCGCAGGGTGGATGCCCGCCTCCGTCAGCACCAGCTCGAAGGCCTCGACAAGGTCGCGGGAAGGGTGTGGCAAAGCGAACGCGGCTCTCGGCGAACGGAAACGGACGGACGGCTCGCCGCCCGGACGGACACGCCGGTCCGGGCCGCAAGATCCGTTCTACCTTTGCCCAGGCATGTCAGCCCGCGGGGTCGGCCGGGGAGTGCGAGCGGACCCATTCGACCATGCGGTCGAAGAGGCGCACGGGGTCGGGCGGGTCCGGCGGGAGACGCTCCAGCGCCTTCAGCACCCGGCCGACGAGGGCCTCCCGGTCGGCCGACTCGACGAACGCGACGCGGCCCGGTGCCGCCGCCTGGAGGGCCACGAAGTACCGCCGTTGCGGGCCGACCATCCGGAGGTGCCGTTCGAAGCCACGCCGCGAGCGGGTGCGGTCGTCCGCGCGCCGCTGCCGGAGGTGGGCCTCCGTGGCCCCCAGCACCACGTACAGGTCGGGGAAGCCGAGGGTGCCGCGCTCCAGGTGCGAGCGATAGGCGGGCGCGACCGCGTCCGGCCCCGGCCACCCGTCCCCGGCGTAGATCCAGTTGTACCAGAGCCCCTTGAAGGGATCGCCGTCCAGCACGGCGAACGGCGCGTCCGGCGTCTGCTCAACCGCGGCCCGCCAGAGCTCCGCGTGCCGGTCGGCGAACCAGCCCGCGGAGGAGGCGACGGGAGGCGCCCCGCGCGCGTCCAGCTCCGGCACCACCGCCGCGCCGCACTCCCGGGCGAGCGCCGCCGCGAGCGAGGTCTTCCCCACGGCGCTCGGGCCCTCCAGGCAGACCACTCGCGGCATGCGGCTCAGGGGACCGGCGTCAGCAGGAGCCACTCGTCGGCGCGCACGAGGAGCTGCCCCGCGTCGTTGATCGCTGCGGCCTGCGTATGGCCGCGGTCCGGGCCGTCCAGGATCAGAGAGCGAGGATTGTAGAGGCGGCCGTCCCGCCGTACGAAGGCCTGGAGCCCGCTGAGGGAGCTGTGATACCCGACGACCTGGCCCCCGGCGTTCACGTCGCTCGCGTGGAAGGACGAGCGGTGGCCGGCGGGGAGCTCGATCGACCCTCCGTGGCGCAGGATCAGGGAAGTCCCCCCCTGCTGCACGATTACGTCCCCGTGGTCGTTGATGGATACCCCCTCGCCCGACGCGACATCCGTCCGCTTCCCGTTTTCCAGCAGCAGCACGCGGGGCTGTGGCCAGACGGTGACCAGGATCTGCCCGCGGCCGTTGATCCCGTTCGCCACCGCGCGTTCGCCCCCGAAGCGCCCCAGGTCGGTGAGCCGGCCGTCCTCCCAGAGGAACGCGTTCCCCGTCGATCCGGTGAGCGACGGGGCCGGGTCGTGCGACCAGTATCCCACCACCTGGCCCCGCTGGTTGATCCCCGTGACGTACAGGTGCACGGCAGAGTCGGGCGGAGCGATCTCCACGATCTCTGCCCCCTTCCAAACGAACCCCCGAGCCTGGCCGCCTGGCAGCGGGGTCCGACTCCACGCCACGTGTCCGCTGTCGTTCACCACCACCTGGTGGACGCCGCTCGCCAACGGCCCGGACCAGACGATTCTTCCGTTGTCCCAGAGGGCGGGCCGGTATCCGGAGCCCGGCACGTACTCGCGTCCGGCTACCTGCCCCTTCTCGCCGAGGTCGGTGGGCTCGAGTGGGAGGCGAGTAGCGGCGTAGCCGCGCTCGGCATGGACCAGCAACGAGGCGCTGCGCGCGCCCTCTGCGGAGGCGGTGATCGTGGCCGTCCCGCGGGCGAGTCCCCGGATCACCCCGTCGTCGGTCACGGAGATCACCCCCGGGTCCGAGCTGGACCAGCGGATCGGACGGCCCGGGATGAGGTTCGAGTCCCGGTCCCGCAACGAGGCATGTAGCTTCGCCGTACCACCGATGCCGACCGCCATCGAAACGGGGGGAGGATAGCTCGAGATGTAGAGCCAATCAGCCGGGTGGACCGTGAAGGTGGCGGTGGCCCTCACCCCCTCGCTCTCCGCCGAGATCGTGACCTCCCCCGGCTTCAGCACGGCGAGCAGGGCGGGGCGCGACGCGCTCGGCGCGGGGATGATCCTGGCGACCAGCGTGTCGGAGCTGCTCCACGCCACCGGCGGGGCAGACACCGGAGCCCCGCGCCCATCCAGTACCCGCACGGCAAGCTGGTATGTGCTCCCCGCGAAGAGCGAGTCGTTGGGCGGCTGGATGGTCATGGACGCGATCGAGGTGACCGTGAGCTCGACCTCGCCGCTCTTCCCTCCCGCGGCGGCCGCGATCCTGACCCGCCCCGGCTTCACCCCCTCCACGACGCCGGCCTGATCCACGGTGGCGACGGATGGATCGCTCGAAGACCAGCGCACCTTGCCGGTATGGGCCCCTCCGCTCGGGTCGAGGACCGCCGCGGTGAGCTGAAGCGTCCTCCCCACCGGCACCACGGGCGCGGGGGCGGTCACCTCGACCGAGGCGACGGCCGGGCCGGCAGGGTCGTCGCACCCGCCCAGGGAGAGCAGGAGCGATGCCGTGACCAGCAACGCCTTCGCGATGCCGTATCGGAGAAAGCTGGAATTCATCGAAGTGCGGATCCGGGAATGCGGCGCAAAGGCGTCATGTCCCTTCAAGGACGCTCGCCCGGCAGGGCTCGTCACCCCTCCCCGTTCCGCGCCACCCCCGCGCCACTCCGGCACGGTTGGACACGCTCACCCCACCTGCTGTCCTGCGCACGGTTGACCCAGCCGTTCCCTCCATCCTATCATCTGCTGCTGCGCCGTCCCCGCCTGACGCGGCGCCCCCTCACCCTTCGACAGCCCATGCGATACGCGCTCATCTCCGACGTCCACGCCAACCTCCCCGCGCTGGAGGCGGTCCTGGAGGACCTCCGCGCCCGCGGCGATGCCGACGCCGTCTTCCACCTGGGCGACCTGGTGGGGTACGCGCCCTGGCCGGACGAGACCGTGGCGCGGATCCGGGAGCACGGCATCCCGGGCGTCGCCGGGAACTACGACTCCACCGTGGCGACGGACTACAAGCACTGCGGCTGCAAGTACGAGGATCCGCGCCAGGAGGAGCTGTCGCACCTGAGCTACGACTGGACCCGGCGGCACGTGTCAGCGGAAACCCGGCGCTACCTGGGCTCGCTCCCCTTCCGGATCGACCTGCGGCCGCGCGGCGGGCACCTCCCGGGGCCCCGCGTGGTCCTGGTGCACGGGACGCCCACGCTGAACACGCTGTACTGGACCGAGGACCGCGACGACGCCTTCTGCCTCAAGATGGCCGAGCAGGCCGGCGCGCGGGCGGGGGACGTGATCTGCTTCGGGCACACGCACCGGCCGTGGCGGCGCACGGTGGACGGGATCCACTTCGTCAACACCGGCTCGGTGGGGCGCCCCAAGGACGGCGACTGGCGCGCCGGCTACGCCGTGCTGGACGTGAGCGGCGACGAGCCGCGGGTGGAGCTCGTGCGGGTGGAGTACGACCTGGAGCGGGCGATGCAGGGGATCCGGGCGAGCGGGCTGCCGGACGACTTCGCGGAGTACCTGCGGACGGGCGGGAAGCCGGCGCCGGCCGCGGCGGGGGGCGCGTGAGCGGGAGCGCGGCGCGGGGCGGGATGCGGCGCGCGCTGGCGGAGGGGATCGGGACCTTCTTCCTGGTGCTGATCGGTCCCGGCGCGGCGATGGTGAACGCGTACACGGAGGGCGTCGTGGGCCACGCGGGCGTGGCGCTCGCCTTCGCCTTCGTGGTGCTGGCCATGATCTATGCGCTGGGGCACATCTCCGGGGCGCACATCAACCCAGCAGTCACGCTCGCCTTCTGGTCGGTCGGGCGCTTCCCCGCCCGCGAGGTCGTCCCGTACGTCCTGGCGCAGTGCGCCGGCGCCGTGGCCGCCTCGCTGGCGCTGGGAGCGGTGCTGGGCCCGGCCGGGATGTTCGGCGCGACGCTCCCGGCGGTAGGGGTGGGAGGCTCGCTCGGGGTGGAGTGGCTCCTCTCGTTCGTGCTGATGCTGGTCATCATGGCGGTCGCCACGGACGCGCGGGTGGCTCCGGGCTTCGCCGGGATCGCAGTGGGGCTCACGGTGGGCTTCTGCGCCATGATGGGCGGACCCCTCACCGGCGCCTCCATGAACCCGGCCCGCTCGCTGGGGCCGGCGGTGGCGGGCTGGATCTGGGCCGGGCACTGGATCTACTGGGTGGCGCCGGTCACCGGGATGCTCGCGGCCGCGCGGACCTACGAGTTCCTCCGCCCCGCGGATTCCGCGGCGACGGTGCCCCGCGGGGTGGCGCTGGGCGTGGAGGGCCCGATTGCGGCGGAGTAGGCGGGGGCGCGCCGCCCCGCCGACCAGAAAGCGCGAGGGGAGCGGCCCGGCCGCTCCCCTTCGCTGTTGCTACCGACGTGCAGACCGCGAGCCGCATCCGCGCCCGGGTCACATCTCCGAGTCGTGGGTGGCGCCGGCCAGGATCCCCACCGCGCGGGAGCAGGTGTGGCAGTAGAGCGCCGCCGCGTACTCCCCTTCCGGATCCGTCACGGAGGCGAACCCGTTGGGGTCGATCTCCGGCTCGATGAAGGCGAGCACCTCGATCTGCTCCGGGCCGCAGCGCGGGCAGGGCACGTTAGAGGGGTCCTTGCGGTACGCCATGAGCAGTTCCAGCGCCTCGGCGTCGGTGAACGGCCCCTTGGGCTGCGGGAGCGTCGACTCGATCAGATTCTGGATGCGGTTCATGGTCGTCTCCTCGCTCATCTATGGTCCTGCGGACGCCGGGTCCCGTCCGCTGCGGGTCTCTTCTTGGTAGGCCGACAGGAATGCAAGGGCCGGGCCAGAAACGCGGTCGCGAACCGACCGTTAAACCCATACATGCGAACGGGATAGATCAGAGCCGACAGACCCGCGGACGATGCGGGCCGGGAGCTCCGCGCGAGAGGCAAGACACCGCAGGAAACGCAAGGACCCGGCCATGCGGCCGGGTCCTTGCGCTTACTACCGGACATGTATTTTGCGAGGGCTACCGCGCGGGCGCTCCCGGCGGCAGGGTCCGTTCGAACAGCTCCAGGATGCGGCGGTACTCGTCGGTCCAGGAGTCCGGGCGGACGAAGGCGTGGTCCTCCACCGGGTAGACGGCCATCTCCCAGTTGGTCTTCCCCAGCTCGATCAGGCGCTGCGACAGCCGGACCACGTCCTGGAAGTGCACGTTGACGTCCACCATCCCATGCGCGATCAGCAGGTCGCCCTTCAGCCCCTCGGCGAAGTAGATGGGCGAGGAGCGCCGGTACGCCTCCGGGTCGTCCTGCGGCTGGTTCAGGATGCGGCTGGTGTACCAGTGGTTGTAGTGCGCCCAGTCGGTCACGGAGCGGAGCGCGGCGCCGGAGCGGAAGACGTCCGGCTCCGTGAACATGGCCATCAGGGTGATGAAGCCGCCGTAGGAGCCGCCGTAGATCCCCACCCGCTCCGGGTCCACCCCCTCGTTCGCCACCAGCCAGCGGGCGGCGTCCACGTGGTCGGAGAGGTCCTTGCCCCCCATGTGCCGGTAGATCCCGGTCCGCCACGCCGCGCCGTACCCCGCCGAGCCGCGGAAGTCCACGTCCAGGACGGTGTACCCCTTCGACGCGAGGAGGTGGTGGAACATGTACTCGCGGAAGTAGGTGCTCCAGCCGCGGTGCGCGTTCTGGAGGTACCCCGCCCCGTGGACGAAGAGCACCGCCGCGCCGTTGGGCTGCGCCCCCAGCTCCCGGGGACGGTAGATGCGGGCGTACACCTGCTCCCCGTCGCGCGCGGGGAAGGTCACCACCTCCGGGCGGATCCAGGGCCCGCCGCGGAACTCCGCCGTGGTGGACTCCGTCACCCGCTCTGCGCGGGCGCCGGGGCGGTTGGGCATGACGAAGAGGTCCGCGGGGCGGTCCGCTACCGAGTGCATCACGGCCACCCAGCGCCCGTCCGGCGACACCACGGACTCGTTCCACCCCTCCAGCGCGGTGATCCGCGTCCGGGGCCCGCCGTTCACGGAAACGGCGTACAGGTTCCGCTCGCCGGGGTGCGTCTCGCTGGTGGTGAGCCAGAAGGTGCGTCCGTCCGGGGAGAGCTGCACGTCGGTCACTTCCCACTTCCCGGAGGTGACCGGCGTGGCCGCGCCCCCGGAGGCCGGGACGGTGTAGAGGTGCGCGTGGCCGGTGCGCTCCGAGACGAAGTACACCCGCCCGTCCGGGAGCCACCCGGCCGTGAAGAGGCCCGGCCCGCCCACCCAGGCGTCGTCGCGGAGGTGGTCCACCTGCGTGAGCTTCCCGTCCTCGCCCACGGTGTAGATCCAGCGGTCCTTGTAGTCGAAGGGGATCGCCACGATCACCGCGCGGTCCTCGCGCGGCGCCCACCCCTGCGACATCAGCGTGACCTTGCGGTCCTTGGGCTCGGCCTCCAGCCAGGTGGCCGTGCCGGTGCGCAGGTCCACCAGCGCCAGGCGCTGGCCCGCCTGCACGTCGCCCACCTTGGAGCGGACGTTGAGGGGCTCGGTGTACCCGCTCTCCGTGACGAAGTTGGGGACCAGCGTCTGCTTCTCCTCCGCCTTGTCGTTCACCGCCAGCAGGGCGAGGCGGCCGGAGGGGGAGACGTCCACGCGCGCGACGGTGGCGTTCTTCCCGATGTAGAGGGGCCGCACCGTCGTGCGGACCGAGTCGAGCGCCTCCCGGTGCTTCTTCTCCGCCACCCGGTCGCGGACCACGCCGAACAGCTCCGTCTGCTGCTCCTCCATCTGCTTCCGCTGCCCCTCGGCCGCCTTGTTCGCCGGCGCGGCGTCGGCGCGGACGTCGGTGAGCTGGCGGATGGGGCCGCCCTCCACCGCGGTCGCGTACAGGTTGATCCCGGAGAGGAAGAACACGGTGCGCCCGTCGGCGGAGAGCTGGGCGCCGCGCTCCCGCGTGGGGGTGTCGGTGATGCGGCGCTCGCGCCCGCCCACCTCGGCCACGAAGACGTCGCCACCCCGCTCGAAGGCGCGGCGCCTGCGGTCCGCGGACCAGTCGCCCGAGAGCGCGGGGGCGGTCCGGTCAGCGACGGAGTCCGGCAGCCGCTGCACGGCCGTGCGCCCGGCGGCGACGCGGTACAGGTGGGTCGTGGTGTCGCGGCTCTCCGGGTCGCGCCAGCGGAAGTACAGCCAGCGCCCGTCCTCGGACCAGCGCAGCTCGTTGGGCGAGCGGCCGGTGAGCAGCTCGCCGCGCATGATGCTGGCGACCGAAAGGTCGAACGGGGCGGCGGGCGCCTGCCGCGCGGCCTGCGCCGCCGCGGACACCGGGGCGGCGAGCAGGAACGCGGCGAGGTACGTCGCGCCATGAGGGAAGCGGCGTGGCATCGGCAGTCCTGTTGATGTGGTTCTGGGAACGGACGTCGTCCCTGGTATGCACGACGCCGCGAAAGGATCCCCATCGGCCGCCCCGGGACGGGTGCAGCCGCCGGGAGACGCCACCCGACGACGCCCCCGGCGCGCTGCGGCACGCACCATATGGGTGCACGCCGCTCCCGGCCTCTACGCGCAGTGCACCATTCCGGTACGCGACTCCCGCTCGCCCGCCGATGCCCCTCTCCGCCGCAGCGCTTTAGCGCCCAACGCCTTACCTGTCGTGCCCGGGGACGGGCGCGCCCGGGACCGCCTCTTGCCCTTTCTCCCGCTGCCCGTTCCGGGCGCCCCACCTGCTCCAGGACCGCTCACCCCACACTCCGGGACCACCATGCACCCCTCCTTCCCCCCGCGGGCCCGCCACCTGACGGCGGCCGGGCTCTGCCTCCTCGCCGCCTGCGCCGACACCGGG
>DASYWD010000101.1 GCA_035936415.1 Longimicrobiaceae bacterium | reverse complement strand
TCCCGCGCGCGCTCCCCCGCCGCGCCCGGGTGACCAGCGCGGCCAGGCTGCGGTAGCCGGCCTCGTCGCGCGCCAGCAGCGCGAGGGGGTGGCCGCCCACCCTCAGCTCGGCGCCCACCAGAGGGCGGACGCCCTGCTCCTTCGCCTCCTGCGCGAAGCGGACGATGCCGCCCAGGTCGGCCGCGTCGGTGAGCGCCAGGGCGCCGTATCCCGTCTCCGCCGCCCGCCGCACCAGCGCCTCCGGCGTCAGCGCCCCGTCCCCGAAGGAGAACGCGCTCCGGCCCCGCAGCTCGACGTAGCTCTCCATCAGGCGTACACCGCCGGATCATGGAACGCTGGCGTCCCACAGGCGCCGTTATGTATCTTTCCAGGATGAGGCCCCAGCGAATCTACACGGATACCTCCGTCATCGGCGGCTGCTTTGACGCGGAGTTCGCCCCCTGGTCCAATGGGCTCCTCAAGGACTTTCGGCTGGGCACCTACCGGCCTGTGGTCTCGGACATGGTGGCCGCCGAGATAGAGGATGCCCCGGAACGGGTGCGAAACAAGTACACGGAACTGCTGGCGATCGGAGCTGAAGTCCTCGAGGTGGACGAGTCCATCGTGCGGCTGGCCGACGTCTACCAGGCGCGTCGGATCCTCACGCCCAAGTTCTACGAAGACGGCGTGCATATCGCGCTTGCGACCGTGGCTCAGGTGGACCTGCTCGTCAGTTGGAACTTCCGGCACATCGTGCACTACGATAAGATCCGCCTGTTCAGCGCCGTGAACCTGGAGCTCGGATACAAGCCCTTGGAGATCTACTCCCCTCGTGAGGTGGCTCACTATGGAGAAGAAGGATTTTGACGCCGTCGCGATGACCCGCCGCATTCGGGACCATCACTACCAGCTCCTGAAGGACGCCTCTCCCGAGGAGCGTATCCGCTTCATCCGGGAGAAGGCCCAGCGCATGCACGAGTACGTAGCGCGTGCGCGTGAAGACACGTCACATCCCGCTGCCGAAGAAGCCTGACGCGGGCAGCGGGAAGCGCCGGATCTTCCGGTCCGCGGGCGCGTCCGACGCTCCGCGCGGCAGGGAGCGCGGAGCGGATTCGGCGGAGCTCCCGCTCTCCGCTGCCTTTCGGACCGTTTCGAGGTAGCTCTCCAGAAAGGAGGCGAAGTTGTTCGACGCTGTGCGTACCATGCGGCAAATCCGTGAAGAGTTGAACCGTGAGCTGACCGGCAAGAGCTTCGAGCAGCAGAAGGAGTACATCCGCGCGCGGGTGGCCGGGACCGGCTCCTAGTCCCACCAGCCGTGGATGTACCAGGCGTCTTCCGCGTCGCGGAAGAACCACACGAGCGCCCCCGCCTCGGTGACGCAGCGGAAGTACTCCCGCGCCCACCCCTCCTCCCACGCCCCGCCGGAGATCCGCTCCGGCCCCGCCGCCGCGAGCAGCCGCCTCCACTCCCGCCCGCGGGCGAGGTCGCAGTACTGCGCCGGGACCACGTGGTCGCGGCGCGGACGGACGCGCACGGCCACCCGGCGCGGCTCGGGGAGGAGCTGCAGCGTGAGACGGGGCTCCTCCGCGTGTGCCGCCTCCGGTGCCTGCGCCGCACGCTCCGCCGCCTCCTCCGGCCCCCGCGCGCGCCACGAGGTGCGGCGCTCGGGGAGGGGATGTCCGCCGGTCTCCGGCTCCACGAAGAGGGGGCCGTGCTCGTCCACCAGCCGGGCGACCGCCTCCTCCACGGGGGCGGCGGTGGAGAAGCCGCGGTCGAACAGGTCGCCCTGGGTGGCGGAGGCGGGCTCCGTCCCCTCCACCTCCAGCGAGACGCCGGTCACCCCGTCGGGGAGGACCAGGCGGTCCAGGAGGCCGCGGACGCGCCGCAGCCAGAGGTCGCGCTCCGCGGTGGGGCGGGCGGCGCGGAGGCGCTCCCGCAGCTCGCCCCCGCCGGAGAGGGAGAGCGCCAGCGTCATCTCCCGGGCGCGCTCCCCGCGCCCGGCCAGCGCGGCGCAGACGGGCCCCAGGAGGGCGTTGGCGGTGAAGGCCAGCCGCCCCGCGTCGCGCACCTCGTACTCCACGAAGTCCATGGAGGCGTGCGGCCGCTCGGGGGGGATGGGGCGGAAGAGGCGGCGCCCGTCGTCGGCGCGCGCCAACCGCCAGAGCGCCGTCCCCGCGGCGCCGAAGCGGACCTCCAC
>DASYWD010000100.1 GCA_035936415.1 Longimicrobiaceae bacterium | reverse complement strand
GCTCGGCGCGCTGGTCGGCGCCGGGGCGGGCGCGATCTCCGGGGCGCTGGGGTCGCAGCAGCTCCCCACCGGGGTGGAGGTGTCGGCCGGGCTCGGCTTCCTGGGGGGCGGGCTCCTCGGCGGGGGGATCGGGGCCGGTGCGGGCGCGCTGTTCGCCCGGGAGCGGTGGCAGGCGTACCGGATCGAGCACCCCGCGGGTCCGGACACCGGCGGCGGCACCTGATCGGGCTCCATCCGCTCCCACGGCGGAAAACGCCGCCTGTTTTCGCCTACGACAACCGGCGGGCGCGACCGGGACTCACACCCCTCGCCGCGGCGAGATCGTGACTCTGGCGCGATCTGGTGAGGTGGTTTTGTTCGGGAACTGTTCGGTGAAACGGCGGGTCAGCGGACGATCTCGAAGGCGTCGCCCTCGATCGGGGTGGGGGGGAGCTCCTCGACCCGGTCCACCCGGGAGCCGGGTGGACCTAGGCCGAGCACGTCGCGGAGCGCGGCGAGCGCATCCGCCGGTCCGCGCGCCCTCACCTCCACGGAGCCGTCCGGGCAGTTGCGCACCGTCCCCGCGAGGCCGAGGCCGCGGGCCCGGGAGCGGGTCCACCAGCGGAACCCCACCCCCTGGACCCGTCCGTGGACGCGGTACGCGGCCTCGGGCATCCCGTCAGCGCATCTCCTGGTGGCTGGGCCGGGTGTGCGGGGCCCCTCCGGACGAGCCGGAGCCCCCGGAGCCGGAACGGCCGGACCCACCGGACCCGCCGCCCTGCAGGTTCTCGAGGAGGGAGCCCAGCATGCCGCCCTGGTTCCCCTTCCCCTGCGCCATTCCCAGGAGGTTGCGCCCTTCCTGCGCGATGGCCGCGCTCAGGCCGCCCATGATGGCGCCCTTGAGCTGGTGCTTGGCGTTGTTGAGCGCGCCGCCCGAGCTTCCGCGCCTGCCGGAGCCGCCGTGCTTGCCGGAGTCGTCGTCGCTCCCGGCGAGCAGGAAGCCGAGGCCGAAGGCGATCCCGAGCGCCGGGAGGGGGTTCTCGCGGACCCGGTCCAGGATCCCGCGCTCCTCCAGCACCCGCTCCGCCCGGTGCATGGCCTGGCCCGCCTTCTCCCGCGCCTGCCCCGCGGCTTCGTTCACGCGGCCGGGGAGGTCGCCCGCCATGCTCTGGACCCGGTCGCGGGCCTGGCTGGCGGCGTCCTTCACCCGGTCCATGGTTCCGCCCTGCTGCGAGCCGCCGCTGGAGCCCGCCGCGGCGATGGCGGAGTAGCCGGTGTCCACGTCGCTGCCCACGCTGAGCCCGCTGTGGACCTGGCCGGTCCCGGCGGCGGCCCCCTGGTCACCCAGCGCGGCCGAGCGGGTGGTCCCCGCCTCCAGGGAGGCGTCGTCGCGGCGGGTGCCGCCCGCGAGGTCGGAGCTGCCGGTGGTGCCGGCGTCGCCCAGGTTCGAACCGTACCCGGTGCTCCCCATCCCCGTCAGGCCAGCTCCTTCTTCGCCTGCTGGATTTCGCTCTGTAGCCACCGTTTGTCCTCCTTCAGAGTTTGAATGGTCTGGTCCGGCCCCAGGTCGTCGTTCTTCAGGTTCCCCATGTACTTCTTCGCGAGGATCCCGCCGACGGCGACGAAGAGGACGCCGACGATCAGCGCGCCCAGCCAGTAGTTGTCGAGCAGGTCGCCCAGGGCGGCCACGAGGAACGCGGTGAGGACGAGCAGCCCCACCAGGAGGAGCCCGCCGCCCACCGCGATCATCACCGCGTCCTTGGTGGCGGTGCGCAGGTTCTCCCGCATCTCCGCCTTGGCGAGCGTGACCTCCTGCTTCACCAGGGTGGCGCTGTCCTGTGCGAGCTGCTTGAACAGGTCCCCCAGCGACGGTTCGGCACCGGGCACGGGGCCCTCGGTGGTCCGCGTCGTCGTGGTCGTGCGGGTCACGTGAATGTCATCCGGCATGATCAGCCTCCTACCGAAGGATCTTGCCGAGCACCCAACCCGCCGCCACACCGATCAGGAGCGTCTGCAGGGGCTTCTCCCTGACCATCCGCTCCAGGTCGCTCTGGAGTGCCCGGACATCGTTGTCGCGCAGGTAGCGCGCGGTGGACTCCATCGTATCGGCGGCCTGGTGGGCCAGGTCGCCCGCCCTCCCCATGGCGCCGCCCTGCCCGCCCTGCCGGTTCGCCACGTCGTCCAGCCGGTGGGCCGCGGTCTCCAGCCCCTGGGCTGCACGGTCCATCGCCTGGTTGGCGCGGTCCTCCGCGCGATGCAGGGTCTCGCCCACCTTCTCCTTCGCCATGCGCTGTGCGTCGTGCTGCATCGCCGTGGCCGTCCGGCTCATCTGCTCGCCCATCTGGCCCTGCAGGCGGGCGCTGGTCTCCTCCACGGCTTCCTGCATCTTCTCCGCGACCACCGGGCCTGCCGTCTCGGCGACCATGTCACGCGTGCGCTCCATCTCGCGAGCCGTCTCGCTCGTGCCGGACGATCCACCGGTGGACCCGGTCCCCCCGCCGAACGAGGGCGTGTTGGCCGGTCCCGCGGGCGTGCTTCCCGGGCCCGGTACCCCGGTCCGGTCGGCCGCTCCTCCTCCGATCCCGCCGGTGCTCCCGACATCCCTGTTCTGATCGTCCATGCTTCCTCCTCGCTGTTTGGGCTCCGTTGACCGGGAAGGGTGGGGTGCGCAACACCTGTGCCAGGGTCTGTACAGCGTTCCGGGGGGCCGCCGGGTGTTTCCCGGGACGCACCGTGCGGACGTTCCACGTGGAACAGCACCCCCCGAACTCTGTACCAGGGGGCTCGCGCGAGGCGGAGACGAACCGCGGAGCAGAGCCGAAACGTGGAGCGGAGCCGGATGAACCAGCGGTACGACGTGATCGTGGTGGGCGGCGGGCACGCGGGGGTGGAGGCGGCCGGCGCGGCGGCGCGGATCGGCGCGGCCACGCTCCTGGTCACCCCGAACCTGGACGCCATCGGCCAGATGAGCTGCAATCCCGCGATCGGGGGGGTGGCCAAGGGGACGGTGGTCCGGGAGGTGGACGCGCTGGGCGGGATCATGGCGCGGGCCACCGACCGCTCGCGGATCCAGTTCCGGATGCTGAACCGCTCCAAGGGCCCCGCCGTGTGGGCGCCGCGGGCGCAGTGCGACCGGGGGCTGTACCCGCGCGCCGCCCGCGCCCTGCTGGAGGAGCACGCCGGGCTGGACTTCTTCCAGGGGATGGTCGGCTCCTTCCTCCTGGAGGGGTCCCGGGTCGCCGGGGTCCGCACCGAGAGCGGCGTCGAGTTCCGCGCCCGCGCGGTGGTGCTCACCGCGGGGACCTTCCTCCGGGGGCGGATCCACATGGGGCGCGCGGAGTCCGTCCCCGCCGGCCGGGCCGGCGATCCCCCCTCGGTCCGCCTGGCCGAGCAGATGGAGGCGCTGGGTCTGGAGGTCGCCCGTTTCAAGACCGGCACCCCGCCCCGCGTGGACGGCCGCTCGGTGGATCTAGCCCGCCTGGAGGAGCAGCCCGGAGAGAGCCCCGAGTACCGCCTCTCCACCTGGGCCCGCGAGCCGCTCCTCCCGCAGCTCCCCTGCTGGATCACCTGGACCGGGGACCCGCTCCGCGAGATCGTGGACCGCCACCTGGGCGACTCCGCCCTGTACGGGGGGGAGATCTCCGGGCGGGGGCCGCGGTACTGCCCCTCCATCGAGGACAAGGTCGTCAAGTTCCCGGACGCGGCGCGGCACCAGGTCTTCCTGGAGCCGGAGGGGCTGGCCACCCGGGAGATGTACGTGAACGGGCTCTCCACCTCGCTCCCGGTCGCCGTCCAGCTCCGGATGCTGCACAGCATCCCCGGGCTGGAGAACGCCCGCATGACCAAGCCGGGGTACGCCATCGAGTACGACTACTACCCGCCCCACCAGCTCCACCCCACCCTGGAGAGCAAGGCGCTGGACGGGCTCTTCCTCGCCGGGCAGATTAACGGCACCACCGGCTACGAGGAGGCCGCCGGGCAGGGGGTGCTCGCCGGCGCGAACGCGGCGCTCGCCGCCTTGGGGCGCGACCCGCTCCTGCTGGAGCGTGACCAGGCGTTCGTGGGGGTGCTGGTGGACGACCTGGTGACCCGCGGCACCGACGAGCCGTACCGCCTCTTCACCTCGCGCGCGGAGTTCCGCCTCACCCTCCGGCAGGACAACGCCCTCGCCCGCCTGGGCCCCATCGCGGAGCGGGTCGGGCTCCTCACCCCGAAGCAGGCCGAGCTCCTGCACCGCCGCACCGAGACGGAGGCGCGGGTGCGCCGCTGGCTGGCGAGCACCAACGCCGCGCCCGACGAGGTCAACCCCGTCCTGGAGGCGGCGGGGCAGTCGCCGATCCGCGAGCCCACCCGCCTGGCCCAGCTCGTCCGCCGCCCCGGCACCTCCGCGCGCGACCTGGTCGCGGCCGTGGAGGCCGACCCGGGGGTGGACGACCCCGACGCCCTGGAGGGGGCGCTCGCCGCCGCGGAGATGGAGCTGCGCTACGAGGGCTACCTGGCGCGCGAGCGCGAGCGGGCGGAGTCGCTCCGGCGCCACGCCGCCTTCCCCCTTCCCGACGACCTCCCCTACCCCGAGCTGGCGTCGCTCTCCTTCGAGGCGCGCCAGAAGCTGGCGCGGATCCGCCCCGCCACGCTCGCCCAGGCGGGCCGCATCCCGGGCGTCAGCCCGAGCGACCTGCAGAACCTCGTCGTCGAGGTGCGGAAACGACGGAGTGCGTGAGCACTCCCCTTATGTTCCACGTGGAACGTTCTCGCGCGCACGCGCGCTAGTCGCTGGACGCTCCCCGGGCGGTCGGGTTATATTGGGGCTCCACCTCCCACCTCGAGAGCAGGAACCAGCCTTGTCGCGCATCATCGCCATCGCAAACCAGAAGGGCGGCGTCGGGAAGACCACCACCGCCATCAACCTGGGGGCGTGCCTCGCGGTCGCCGAGAAGAAGACGCTCGTCATCGACACCGACCCGCAGGGGAACGCCACCAGCGGGCTGGGGATCGTCAAGGACGATGTGGAGCGGTCGATGTACGACGTGCTGGTGGAGGGGGCGGCGCTGGAGGAAGTGATCGTCCCCCGGGTGCACTTCCCCTACCTGGACGTGGCCCCGGCGACGCAGGACCTGGTCGGGGTGGAGGTGGAGCTGGTGAGCCGCGCGATGCGCGAGGGGATCCTCCGCGAGGCGCTGGAGCCGCTGCGCGACCGGTACGAGTACATCCTGATCGACTGCCCCCCGTCGCTCGGCCTGCTGACGCTGAACACCCTCACGGCGGCGGACGCGGTGCTGATCCCCATCCAGTGCGAGTTCTACGCGCTGGAGGGGCTCTCGCAGCTCCTCAACACCATCCGCATCGTCCAGAAGAGCCTGAACCCCCGCCTGCAGATCGAGGGGGTGCTGCTCACCATGTTCGACGGGCGCCTCAACCTCTCCCGCCAGGTGGCGGACGAGGCCAAGGAGTACTTCGGGGCCAAGGTGTACCGCACCGCCATCCCCCGGAACGTGCGGATCGCGGAGGCGCCGAGCTTCGGCAAGCCCATCGTGCTGTACGACATCGTCTCCGTGGGGGCCAAGAGCTACCTCTCGCTCGCCCGGGAGGTGATCGCCCGCGCGCCGCACGCGAGCCCCCGCGGCGCCGAGCCGGCGCTCGCGGTGGCGGCGGGAGGGGAGTAGCCCGTGTCCGGAGCCAGGAAGCAGGGGCGGCTGGGGAAGGGGCTGGGCGCGCTCCTGGGCGAGTACCTCCCCCAGGAGGGGGGCGCGGGGCAGGAGGGGATCCAGGTGGTCCCCGTCGCGCGCATCGCCCCCAACCCGTTCCAGCCGCGGCGCGAGTTCGCCCCGGAGCAGCTGGCCGAGCTGGAGGCCTCCATCCGCGAGAACGGACTCCTCCAGCCGCTGGTGGTGCGCCCCCGCACCGCCTCCACCCCGGAGGGGGCGGAGTGGGAGCTGATCGCGGGCGAGCGGCGCTGGCGGGCGATCCGCCGCCTGGAGTGGACCGAGGTCCCGGTGGTCGTCAAGGAGATCGACGACCGTGCCATGCTGGTGCTCGCCATCGTGGAGAACATCCAGCGCGCGGAGCTGTCGCCGCTCGACGAGGCCGCGGGCTACCAGAAGCTGGTCGAGGAGTTCGGCTTCACGCAGCAGGAGGTGGCCGACAGCGTGGGGAAGGACCGCTCCACCGTCGCCAACCTCCTCCGCCTCCTGCAGCTCCCCGCCTCCGTGCAGGGGATGGTGGGCCGCGGCGAGCTCTCCATGGGGCACGCGCGCGCCATCCTGGGGCTGGGGGGCGAGCGGGAGATGGCGGAGCTGGCGCGAGAGGCCGCGGAGCGCGGCCTCTCGGTGCGCACGGTGGAGGAGCGCGTCCGCAGCCGGCGCGCCCCGGCGGAGCCGGCGGGCCCCGGG